>JAIFLU010000034.1 GCA_020048915.1 Bacteroidota bacterium
TGAAGATCAGGAAAAGGATTTCCTGCAGGTATTTGCTGAGCCTTACAATACGCTGATACTTGATAAGAAAGCGTTTAAGAATCCCATTCCTAATGTTCAGGGGCTGGCTCCGAAAGAAAACATCAAGGCTTGGGTCGATCGGAAATCGTATATCCATAATTTTGGACATGCCGCGGCTGCGTATTATGGGTATCAAACAAATCCATCTGCTAAGTATTTATATGAAGCCCTGGCTTTTCCGGAAGTGGCAGCATTTACCAAATTGGCGATGCAGCAAAGCGCTTTTATATTAATGAAAAAATACCCCGGCGAATTCACAAAAAATGCATTAGATGAGCATATTACTGATTTGATTCAACGGTTTCAAAACAAGGCATTGGGAGATACCATCTATCGTGTTGGATGTGATTTAACACGAAAGCTTCACCGAAACGACAGGATATTGAGTCCCGCCATTGATGGCTATTTCATGCAATGCCCTGTGGATTTGATTTTGAAAACGTTTAGTTATGGACTCCTTTTTAAAGGGACAGATGATATGGGCAATTTGTTTCCCGGTGACCAGGAATTTGCAGAAGATTTTAAAAATAAAGGATTAATACATGTATTAACCAATTTATGCGGATTAGATGCGGATAATGATCGGGAAATCGTGCATCAGATCAATGATTATAGTTGTCAGTAAACGCAACTATTTTGATTTTTTGCTATCCTATGAAAAAAAAGTGATGGCAAAATATTATGGGATTATCTTAATTATGTTGTTCCTGTGGAGCGGATGTTCAAAAGACAACGAAACCCTCCATTCAGGAGCCTCTGTCAATCCGAATTATCCAACCACCTATTTTAAACTTGACGGTTCCGACTTCAAAACGTTGAAGCACGAATACCTGAAAGACAAGGATAGTTGCTTTCAAACCTCCCTGAATGTCTTTGGATTCTGCGCCTCTTCATCCTCCGATTATAATTTCAATTGTACCCAGAGTTGTATTCCTTTTAAGCAGGCACAAGCAAAGCAGATTGCCCTGAATTTTCTTGAAAAGAATAAAGAATTCATAGGAATAACAGATACATCGGGCATAAAAATTAAGTCTTATCAGGCTTTTGGAAAGAACGTTCTTTGTAATACCAAGGATAGCACTGTTTGGAACGTGACTTTCGGAAATCAGGTAGTGAATGGGTTGGAAGTAGAAAATTCAGGTATTTATTTGCAGTTAAATAGCAAGGGGGTAATCAATATAACAGGCAACTGGTATCCCATTGTGGATATCCCATCCAAAGAAAAATTCGGTTATGAGGATGCCAGGAAGAGGCTGGTTGGACAAAAGTTTGACTTTATGTGCTGGAGCAATATTCATGTCGAAATTACCAGCCAAACCCAATGGGAAGATGTTGCCACGAAGAAACTGATCTATCCTGTTATTAACGACAATTCAATCGAATTGCATGTTGTATGGGTATTACAGACCGGCTATTTTGTTTTTTATGTGGATATATTGTCAGGTAAATTACTTGGCTCGTTTATGACAATTATATGTTAATGAGGTTATAAGAGGAACCCGTAATTGATTTTGTATTCCTTATAACTACACCTGAAAACGCTGGCAGTGTCCTTCGAAATAGTTATCGCTCTGCGATCTCTTTAATCTGGTTTAAAAACGCTTCCATTCCGCTTTCGGAATGTTTATGCCCATCTTCGCTGGCAAAACCTTTTTGGGTCCAGGTAAACGTAGTCACCGTATTGCTCTTTTTTAATAACCCATAAGTCACCAACGAGTAGTTTTCGGGTTTGTCTTCCAGTCCGGAGAAGCCACTCCAATAACTATAGCTTAATAATTCGTGCAGTATATTTTGTTGAATTATCCCTTTATCTCTGTATATCTGGTTTTCATATTCTCCCTGAAATATTATTTCGCTTCCGGGTTTCCAGTCGGTAATGGTTTCGGTTCCGTAAAGGTATTCTTTTATAATTTCGGGTTTTGTTAAGGTTTCCCATACTTTAGATGAGGTTGCATTGATATCCACCGATCGGGATACGATTAAGTCCTGGTTCATGGGTATTATTTAGTTAAATTCCATTATTAGCTCTTTAACAAATGTTCTGGAGGTTTTGTTTAAGACCCTTTATAATGACTTTTATCTAGTCTATGCCCATCTTGTTTCGCGCCACTTTTGCTGTTGTTCCGGACTAAGAAATGTCCACGCAACAATGCGACTGATTTTATTTCCCTGCCCCATGGCAATTGTTCTTACCTCACCAGCTTCCGCATTCTTTAAGGATTCGTAAATGCTTTTGAGATGCGATTCTTTCGAAATTAACGACGAAAACCAAAAGCAGGAAGTGGAAAATTGCCGGCTTTCGTAAATCATGTCCTGTACAAACCGTTCTTCGCCTCCTTCACACCACAACTCGATGTTTCGGCCTCCAAAATTCAGAGAAGATTTGGCGATTCTCTTACCTTTCAGGTTTGTTAATTTACGAAGAGTTCCCGATTGGGCTTCGGCAAACGACGCGTGAAAAGGGGGGTTACAAATGGTCAGATCAATTCGTTCACTTTTTTGAAGGATACCGTGAACAATATTTTTAGGATTGGGTTGAAGCCTGATTTCAACGTTTCCTTTTAAGAAAGGATTCAATTCAATTATTTTTTGGGCAGAATTGACGGCTGCAGGATCGATATCTGTTCCAATAAACGACCATCCGTATTCTTTATTGCCAATAATCGGATAAACACAATTTGCCCCTACGCCTATGTCCAAGCATGTGATGCGGTTACCTGATGGAATTTTTCCCCGATTGCAGCTACCCATTAAATCGGCTATATAGTGCATGTAATCTGCTCTTCCCGGAATGGGAGGGCAAAGGTAACCCGAAGGAATATCCCAATAACCGATTCCGTAAAAATGCATCAACAATGCTTTGTTCAGCATTTTTACTGCTTCGGGGTTAAAAAAATCAATCGACTCGTCATTATAGAGGTTGAACTGAACAAAAGGTGCCAGCTCCGGCCAACTTTCAATCAATTGGTTAAAATTATAGCGCTCCCGATGCCTGTTTCGCGGATGCATCTTCGATTTTTCGGTTGGGTGTACTCTTTTTTCAGGAAGCATGGGGATTTAGGCTGAAATTAAGCTGGCAAGTTACTTCAAAATTGGGAAGTAGTCCGACTATCGTTTTTATTCTTTTTGGCCTATCAGGGTTATAATTCTATTTTCCCAAAGGTTAAGATTAATCCTAAATCCGGTATCCTCAAGGTATATATCTGCTAACTCACTATTAATCATGGTTTTGAAATATGAACTTACTTTTTGAATCCATTATTCGATTAAACGTTCCCGATTTGTATTTTAATTTATCCCTTTAATTTTATCTCTCCGGTCTTGTAAAAATTTAGGGCTTGTTGTAAAATTTCTTCAATTACAGTAATTGGCAGATCTTCGGCTGGGTTAAACAGCATTATTTTCATTCGCGAACGCTTTTCTATCAGGAGGTTTGGATGATCAATCCGTTTTCCTTCTACAATACCCAGATAAGGTTGTTTCAGTTTCTTGTGAACCCACAGGTAGCAAAACATTTTTCCTTTATAACAGAAAAAGGGCATTCCATATTTCCAGGTATTCGAAACTTCTTTGTCCTGCGAAAGAATAATTTCTCTCAATGCAAGCAAACACCCTCTGTTTGGTTCATCATGTTGCAGGTAAAAATCATCTGTTTCTCTCATTATCATTGTTTCGGGGCTAATCGCCTGTTAAGCCTTCGTCCTTTTTCCCATCTCTGGTTTACGTTTTTTGCGTAGGTTAACACCTGGCAGTTTTGCGTTTTTTCCCAATTTGTCCCTTTTCATAGGCTTTTGCGATATATTCGGTGGCTGAGGGAACTTTACAGGCGGTGCCGTTCATATCCACGGTTACACTGCCGATTTTGGCAGACACTATTTTTGCCTTATCGGTTAATTCTTGAATGAATATTCCTGTGGCAATTATAAACCCGTTCATGGTGTGGCGCACCCTGTTTTTTGAAGTATGAATTTCATTGGCAACCTTATCCAGCAACTGGCTATATGCGTTAATATCCAAGTCGGTATCCTGTTTTACTCCGGCAACATTCGCGAATGTTGCCCAACCTGCTGAAGCAATATTTTCTTTGTCCGATTGTATCCACTTTAGGCCAAGTTCAAAACCAAATTTTGTTTCGGCAGCCACCCAGGGAACTGCGAATTCGCATAAGTAGTACCAATAGGCTTTTTCGACCCAATTGTTTAATTGCGATTCGGTTATTTTATTTTCATCGGCCATGAGTCCGGCAAGGTACATAGCATCGGAATTCCCGGTATTAAAGAGTTCAAGCGATAACTCATGATTCTTCTTGGTTTTTTTAAGGATCTTTTTCAAATCGGCAACCTTAACACCAAAGAAAGGTTCCTTTGCACCATGACGCATAAGTGTTTTTTTCGTTTGAACGTCACCATACATTTCCAGCTCTTGGAGAATCTCGCTTGTTGTCATATTACAATAGTTAAATTCTTATCTAATAATCAGATAAACAAATAACGTTGGTGTTGTGTTTACCACGGTTTGTTAATCTTTTAAACACCTCACCGGAATCCCCATAGATTCTTCGTTATGTTCTCGGAGTGGTTTACCAAAATTGCCGATATTAAGATTGAAAATACTGCTTTTACTTCCCAAAGAACCATCGGTTGAGCTCCACCATCCACAAAAATATTCCTTGTATTTGTATACACCATTATATCTCCGTTGCCCCGAAAGTAGTGCTGTAAATCCGGTTTCGTTGGTCGCCGCTGAATCAGGTGAGTTCCAATGCCCACCTCCAGGCTTCCGAAGTTTCCCAACAGCAACAGACCTTCCTCCCAAAAAATCAACTAGCGTTGCCCATTCAGTATATGAAGGAACATGCCAACCCGTTGGACAAACGCTACGGCTGTCCGTTACAGCATACCAGGTATATAGCCTGCCATAAACATCAGCGTTACTTACTTTGCCATCGTAAGCCCATTGATATTTGGGCTCAATTTCAGTTATTATTCCCGATGCGTCAAAAGGAGTGGTTTCAATAGCATCTCCATTGCGGTAATGGGTAACTTTCAGGTTTTCCTTCATCCATGTTTGTGTCCCAATGGTAACCATTTGGTAAGTATTGCCATCGATATCTTTTACACTTTGAGCCTGGAGGGACATGAATGCCATTCCCCAAAAAAGGGCGACGCTTACTTTTACTTTTTGGTGTCTCATATCAATCTTGCTGTTTTAAAGTTATTGACTTATTGGTTATGTTTTATTGCCACTGGTTTCACTATTAAAAGTAAACTGTTTTAGGGGCTTTTCCAAATAATGGGATTAAAATGCTATGCTTTAGTATTGCTCACGTTGGGTAGTCTAAATGAGCCTTATAATTAATAAACCAAAGAGATCTCTTTGAGATTTTCTTTTTATTTGTTTTCCAATAATCAATAACGCCAGGTTTATATTATTTTTGGTAAAGATTACTTTTAAGAATAATAACTACTATGCAACTGAAACTTATATCCCTCACCATTGGCATTTCACTTTTTTGGAATGCTACTGCACAAAATCTTGAAAAATACGCCACTCCCTGGTTTAATCCGCTTCTGAAGGCCAGGACGTATTGCAACCCAATGAATATTGATTATACATTTGAGTTCGACAATAACAACTCGAAAGATTTTCCGTTCCGATCTACCGCCGATCCGGTTATTGTTCCCTTTAAGGGAGAATATTATCTGTTTGCTACAAACCAGTCGGGGTTTTATTGGTCAAAAGACCTGGGAGAGTGGACGTTTGTTTATTCCAGCTTTCAGCGTTTCCCCAAAGATGACGATTTGTGTGCTCCGGCAGTGGTTGTAATGGGCGATTCGCTTGTGGTGATGGGTTCTACCTACGAGAGCCTACCGGTCTGGTTTACTACCAATCCGAAAGCCGGGCGTTGGCAACACATAGTCGATTCTACCCGATTACCTGCCTGGGATCCGGCGCTTTTCTTAGATGACGATGACCGGTTGTACCTCTACTATGGTTCCAGTGGAACGCTTCCCGACAAGGGAGTTGAATTGGATAAAAAGACATTCCTGCCCAAAGGTAATCCCAGCGATTACGAACAATTGTATGCAGCCAAAGATATTTTGGAGAAGCAAAAAGCCGTTGGCGAAATTAAAGAACTGGTAGGACTGGTTCCCGAAAAACACGGTTGGGAAAGGTTTGGAATGAACAATGATGCAGCAGAAGCTCCCTGGGGCCATTTTATTGAAGGCCCCTGGATGACAAAACACAACGGGAAGTACTACTTTCAATACGGCGCTCCGGGAACCGAATTCAAGGTATACGCTGACGGCGTTTATGTTTCAGATAAACCTTTAGGTCCTTTTACTTATCAAAAGCATAATCCTGTTGTTTATAAACCAGGTGGATTTATTATGGGAAGCGGCCATGGCAATACGTTTAAGGATTACTATGGAAATTACTGGCATACTGGCACCTGCATGATTTCGGTAAAGTATAAATTTGAGCGTCGCGTTGGGATGTATCCTGCGGGTTTCGATAACGAAGGGGTAATGTATGCAAATACTGCTTTTGGCGATTATCCCACTACACTGCCATTTGAGAAAGCAGATCATGTGCAGGGCCGGTTTGCTGGTTGGATGCTTTTATCCTATAATAAAAAGGCGATGGCATCTTCGACAGATAGCACCTATAATCCCGAAAATGCTTTCGATGAGGATATCCGTACTTACTGGAGCGCCAAAACCGAAAAGCCCGGAGAGTGGCTTCAGGTCGACCTGGGCGGCAACAAGCAGGTAAATGCTATTCAGGTGAATTATGCCGATCATATGTCAAGGCAACGGGGCAAAGCCATGGATGTATACCATCAGTATAAAATATATGGTTCCAGTGATGGAAAAGCCTGGACGCTGATTGTGGACAAGAGTTACAACGATAAAGATATTCCGCACGATTATGTGGAACTTACCAAACCAATTTTTACACGCTACATAAAGCTCGAAAACGTGCATATGGCAAGCGGAAAATTTGCCATTTGCGGGTTACGGATCTTTGGAAATGGCCTGGGAGCTAAGCCGACACCAGTAAAAGAGTTTGCGGTCAACCGGTCAAAAGCCGATACCCGAAATGCTATCCTTACCTGGAAACCTTCGTCCGATGCATTCGGGTATACCATTTATTTTGGAGTGGAACCCTCCAAATTATATAACGCCATCACGGTAAACGGAGCAAACGAATACGATTTTAGGGGAATGAATAAAGACGATACTTATTATTATTCCATCGAAGCATTTAATGAAAACGGTATTTCGGATCGTTCGAAACCAGTAGAAGTTAAGTAAGCAGTAAAAATTTATAAGTGTAATTTTGATACTTATTTCTTAAAGTTTATCTTTACCGGTAATAAACCATTCAACTTAACTAACCGTTTGAAAATAATGAGTATGAAAAAAAACATTGCACTAATTCTTGTCGCTACGGTACTTTCCCTATCGGCAGTTTTTGCTCAAAAGCAAAGTGGAAGCCCTGTTAATGTAGTAATAAATGCTGATCTGGGGCAATATACGATAAGCAAGCATATATACGGGCAATTTTCGGAGCACCTTGGCCGATGTATTTATGAAGGAATTTGGGTAGGTGAGAACTCTCCGATTCCGAATACAAAAGGGTATCGCAACGATGTGGTAGAAGCACTAAAAAAGCTGGGTATCCCAAACTTACGATGGCCAGGTGGATGCTTTGCCGACGAATATCATTGGATGGATGGAATTGGCCCACGCGATAAGCGCCCAAAAATGATCAATACCAACTGGGGTGGGGTAGTGGAAGACAATAGCTTTGGAACGCACGAGTTTTTAAATTTTTGCGAACTGATTGGAACCGAACCTTATATTAGCGCAAACGTTGGTAGCGGATCGGTTGAGGAAATGGCAAAATGGGTCGAGTATATGAACTTTGATGGAGAAAGTCCCATGGCTAATCTTCGCAAACAAAACGGACGCGAAAAACCCTGGAACGTAAAATACTTTGGCGTAGGCAACGAAAGTTGGGGATGCGGAGGCAATATGTCTCCTGAATTCTATTCAGACCTATATCGCCGGTACAATACCTATGCCCGTAATTATGGCAATAACCGCTTGTATAGAATTGCAAGCGGTGCAAGCGATTACGATTATAACTGGACCGATATTTTGATGCGCAAAGCAGGAAGCCAGATGGACGGACTCTCGCTGCATTACTATACGTGCAAAGGATGGTCGGGAAGCAAAGGTTCGGCCACAAAATTTGATAATACCGAATACCTGACTACCATTGCGAAGAGCCTCGAAATAGATGAGGTAATTACAAAACATTGCACCATCATGGATAAATACGATCCTTCAAAAAGAGTAGGTTTAATGGTCGATGAATGGGGCACCTGGTTTGATGTTGAACCCGGCACTAATCCTGGTTTCCTTTATCAGCAAAATACCATGCGCGATGCTATTGTTGCCGGCATGTCGCTCAATATTTTAAACTCCCATTGCGACCGGGTAAAAATGGCTAACATTGCGCAAATTATCAATGTTTTACAATCGCTAATCCTTACCGATAAGGAGAAAATGCTTGTAACGCCTACCTATCATATTTTCAGCATGTATAAAGTGCATCACGATGCTACTTTATTGCCCATTTCTTTCACTTCACCTCAATTGGAAGTAAATAATAAAAAGTTTCCAGCAGTTTCTGTTTCTGCTTCAAAAGATAAAAACGGAGCAATCCATCTCTCTCTGGTAAATGCCGATCCGATGAATGCCATCGAAATACAGTGTAACCTGAGAGGAGCAGCGGCATCTGCTGTAACCGGTCAAATTTTAACCTCCTCCGATTTGGCTACTCATAATACTTTCGATAAGCCCAATGAAATTACACCTGCGATTTTTAAGGATGCTAAAGTGGATAAAAATGGGTTAACTGTAAAATTACCTGCTAAATCGGTAGTGGTTTTAGAGCTTAAATAAGATCGTATAATTAGTCATCTGCTATCAAATATAAAAGCCCGGCGGAGTTAGCAAACTCTGTCGGGCTTTTATCGTTTAACCTGATTCTAAGAATGGATTTTTTTATAGTCTTAATATAGGGGTATACCAATTGCGAAGCATCCTACAAAAAAATGAAAGCCATGGCATTTCGCTTCTATAGTATTTTTGCATCTTTTTTTCTATTCCTGCAGGGTTTTTCGCAAACCAATCCGAACTATGCTTTTCAAATTAATTCTCATGACGAATTTAACCGGTTGTCAGGGCAGCCGCTTACACATGCGTTTGCAGGAGTATCGTCGGTCAAACTGGTCTATAATTTGGATGAGCAACGGCTATATTTTATTCAATCGAAAAAATTTCCGTTGCATTTTAATTTTTGTCGGGCCGAGTTTGAGGATGGGCTCGAACTGGCCGACTTTAACAATTTGAATTACAGCAATAACTCCGGCCGAAAATATATTCTGGCCACGCTGAATTATTTCAGGGATCTGCATTTATTTACCCTGGAGTTTTCTCCGGCCGATAATATCTCCCAAGCATCAGTTGAGCGAATGTATGAAACCGTAAAGGCAAATTTTTTCGATGCATCGCAATTTTATGTTCAACTTACTACTCAATCCCTTTTAGCGTATTCTAATTGGGTAATGCCGGTGATAAGCGCCAAAGAGCTTTTTGCAGGCCAAAAACTTCAGGTTATACAACAAGGGGAAACCATTGGTAAATTGCAGTTTGTTGAAGCCGATTCCTTGTTTGCCTTGGGAAATGTAAGTGATTGTATATTGGTTTTGCATGGAAATTCAAACGATATTCCTTTATGCAGGGGAATAATTACTACCAGCTTTCAAACTCCGTTAAGCCATATTTCTATCCTCTCGCAAAACCGGAAAACGCCTTTAATTGCGGTAAAAGATGCCTGGATTTCAGCTTACCTTAATTCTTTAAAGGATAGCATGGTGAAATTTCAGGTATCAAGCGATTCCTTTTTGCTGGGAAAAACCCACTTAAGAGAGCTCCTGGAAAGTAACAAGATGAATTCAATTGCTTTTGAGATTGATTCAATCTTGTCGGAATTATGTTCATTAAAAAAAGTAAAATTGAAAGAAACAGCTGCTTTTGGCGTTAAAGCTACCCATTTGGCCGAACTTATGCGGGTAAAATATAAAGGAAAACCAATAGTTACCCCCGAAGGCGCTTTCGCAATACCTATGAAATATTACTTTCAGCATATTAAGAAATATGGAATTGACAGGTTGATTCATCAACTTAATACTTCCAATGAATTGCTGTCTCCACAAGAAATCCGGACCTTATTAAAGGTAATAGCCGATAGTATTGAGCAATCGCCTTTCGATGCATCTTTAGCAGCTTTGATAGAAAAAATGATTATTCAAAACAATGCCGGAAAGCGGTATCGTTTTCGCTCGTCTTCGAATGCCGAGGATCTGGAAGGTTTTAACGGGGCAGGACTTTATACTTCCGAAACGGGTATAGTTGGGAGCAAATCAAAATCCATTGAAATAGCAATAAAAAAGGTTTGGGCATCGCTGTGGAACAGCCGTGCCTATGAGGAAAGGGCTTTAGCGGGGATCAATCAGGAAACCGTTGGTATGGCTATTTTAGCCCATCGCTCTTTCCCGGAGGAATATGCCAATGGAGTGGCTATTACCCGCAATCTATATCGTGATTTCGATTTTGGTTTTGTCATAAACATTCAAAAAGGAGATAATAGTCTGGTTAAACCGGCAGATTCAGCATCGTGTGAACAATTTATCAGTTACTATAATACTGCCGATCCATTTTTTAACAACAAACAAGCGGTGGAATACCTCTCTCTATCATCCCTAAACAATAATATACCATTGCTTACCCGTGAGGAAATTTTTGACCTCACACAAAAGCTCGATCGCATTAAAAACAGGTTTTACCGAAAATTAAAAAAATGGAAAACAATGCAATACAAAGATTTTGCAATGGATGTGGAATTTAAATTTGACGAGGTAGGGTCGGAGAAAAGACTATATTTTAAACAGGCACGGCCTTTTAATTAACTATAAATGATATAGGATAGCAGAAAAGAAAACCCTGAAAGGTGTAATTTTTAAAAGTATTTAATTTCGACCAAGCTTTCGGCCAACAATTGAAATGGCCTCTTTTGCAGAAACCGATCCTTCCAGCACTTCAAAGAAATATGGGTTTACACCGGCATGATTGGGACCAAAATAGTATTCATTTCCTCCCAGGTTATATTTAGAATTCCCATATTTTTTATTGATCATAAAGTCAAAAGCCTCAAATTTATCTTTGCTGAAAGTTGAATTTACAAAATTCCCTTTAATAGGGCTGGGGCTCTTTGTGTAACGGACCCAACGATCGGCAACGGAAGGTCTGCACCAGTATAGTAATAGTTTTATGGCTTCGTCGCGGTTTGGAGAATTTTTGGGTATCGCCCAGGGAATGCGGTATTCGCTAATGTACGATTGCGCTGGTTTAAGGGATGGTAGCTCAACAGGGTACATGTTTTTTGTAGCTGCACTGTCGCTCGTATACCAGAGGTTATACATATAGGAGGCATGTACATAAAAGAGGCATTTTCCACTAATAGCATCTTTGGTTGCTTCGCTCCACGTTTTTTTTCTCCATTCGGCTGGAAGGGGTTTGTATTGTGATAGTTCTTCCAACGCATTAATAACCGCTTTCCAGGCATCGAATTTTTCGGAACCAAATGTGGAATTGTTTAATAATGTTGTATCGTTTACCTGCGAAGCAAACAGTTGTTGCATCAGCACGTTACGGGGAGACCAGCCCTCATTATCTACTAATAATGGGATTATGTCGGTATTGTTTTTTGTATTATAATCGTTTACTGCTTTAAAATAGGTTTTAAGATCGCTGGGGGTATTGTCGAATTGCTTTGGTTCAATGCCAATTTTTTTAGCTACAGCGTCGTTGCACCAAAGCATATAACTAATCCCGTCAATTCCGGGGCCCGGAACAATTCCATTCCATTTCTTTTTGGCATTATTTAAAACCTGAGTACTTGCATATGCATTTACAAATTCGGGATATTGCATAAAGTCGACGAGGTATTTGGATGGCCAGTTATCTTCCTTCATTATCTCAGAAATTGGGCCATAATTATCGTTAATCCACAAAATGTCCCAATCGGACTTAGGCGCTCTCAGTTGCGCTACAATATAATCGCTGCTGGAGTTACCGGTCTTGGAATCTTGTGGAAATACCAGATTAACATTAATTTCGGGGTTTTCGAACGAGAACTCCCGGTATATTTCTTTTACCAACTTTTCTTTGGAGCCTTCCCCTTTCCAGTGACCTACCCAATTCACCGTTTTCGCAGTTTTTAATGCTATTGGTTTTTGCACACCGCTACCATCTTTTTTGCGAGTGCAGTTTGTTAGCAGCACTAAAAACATTAAAATCAATCCGGCTCCTTTTCTCATATTCCTTTTACGTCTATATAGTGACACATTAAGGTATGTAAATTCTTTTAAATATCGAACAATTAGTTCTACTTGGACACATTTAAACTCTCGTTTAAAGTATTGATTAACTATAAAATTGAACCCTTTCAGGGTTCCAAAATTTATTCGTTTTTCCAACCTCCGGTTTCACCGGAGGCTATTCAAATTAAAGCCTGGAAGGCTTTAACCCTGTTAAGGGTTAAATATGAATAGCCGTGGGTGTCAACCCACTGGAAAAATGGCGACAAAAATACAACAACCCTGGAAGGGTTGAACCTTATAATTGTTAAACGTTAGCAGTTTATTATAATCTGTCAACGTAGAATTAGTTTTAACCCAAGTTTTAAATTTTTTCAGAACAGAAAATATCAGACCAGATAAATATCAATAAGTCCTTCCGGTGCATTTGTCGTGATAATTTTGCTACGACGGTCAATATTTTCGATAATCGACTCGTGGATTGGAATCAGAATTTCCTGTTTACCTTTTACGATCCGAAAGACCAGGTTTTGGTTATAGTCCAATATTTCTTCTACTATTCCAATGTTTCCATATTGATTATCGGTTACCTGAAAACCGGTAAGGTCGTCAATTCCAAAAGCAGCAGGGCGTTTTTTCCGGAAAAAGGATGCTGGGGCATATACCCGACAATGGAGAAATTCGCGGGTGTGATCTACATTATCGATTTCTTCAAACCGGATAATAGCACTATCGTCGTGTGTAAAACGGCATTCTTCAATAAAAAAAGGAACCAGTAAACCGTCTATTTCAACGAATACTGATTCCAAATTATCAAGTTCTTCCGGTAATTCCTGTTCTGCAAAAAGCACCATATCGCCTTTATAACCGTGAGGTTTGGCAAGGGTGCCTATCAGCTTACAATTCGATTTCTTCATTAAAAGAAAGCATCCGGAACAATAATGTTTGTTTCTTTGCTTAAGCAAAAAAAATTATGCGTTTTCAGCAGGAGTTTCTTCCGAAGCTGCTTCAGCTTCAGTTTCAGCCTGAGCTATAGGAGAGCTTTCAGCAAGTTTTTTGGCAATAGCCTGAGCTTTTGCTTCTTTTACTTTTACTTCAGCTTCGAACCGTTTTTTCTTATCGGTTTCTTTTCCTTTAATTAACTGCTCTTTTTCCGAAATTACTTTTGCTTCTTTCTCCTTAACCCAGTTTTCGAATTTTTGTTCTGCAACTTCTAAGGTAAAAGCATTCTTTGTTACACCTTCTAATAAGTGTTTTTTCATAAAAACACCTTTTCCTGAAAGGATAGAACGGCATGTGTCGCTAGGTTGAGCGCCCTTTTGCAGCCAATCGAGTGCCTTTTCGAAATTTAATTCTACTGTGGCGGGATTTGTGTTTGGGTTATAAACTCCCAAACGCTCGATGTAGCGGCCATCTCGTGGCGCCCTGCTATCGGCAGCAACAATGTGGTAAAAGGGAAATCCTTTTTTACCTTGTCTTGCTAAACGAATTTTTACAGGCATACTCTTTAAAAATTAATTAATTAAACTTGTTTTTTATTTAAGGCTGCAAAGATACAATTTTATTTAAGCTTAAAAATTTTTGCATAATTATTTTCTCTGTTCAAGGTCTTTTATACGTAACTCACTGACGTATAATTTCTTCGTCGGCTATTTTTGTGTGTTTCTATAGGCAAAGTTGGCTTTTGTTAATCTGAAATCAACAATTTCTTAACGATGTCGTTTAGTTAAAGATATTCGACCCCGGCAGGGGTCAAACATCGATTCTTAACTAAACGACATTGATACATAAATGATGAAAAAGTATAAATCAAAAATAGGATTAGGGATTGTTTTATTTATTACGATTGTTTTAGGAGGTACGTCGACTATTATGATTATTAACCATATTTGGATAGGATTAATAATAAATTTGGTTGTTGTCGGATTTATAAGTTATTTGTTTATGACCACCTATTATATAATTAACGGCAATGATTTGACTGTAAAATGTGGATTCATGGTTTGTATGACTATTAAAATAGTTAAGATTAAAAAAATAAAGGAGACAAACAATCCGTTAAGTTCTCCTGCAGCTTCACTTGATCGGATTGCGATTTATTACAATAACACAGATTCAACGATGATTTCACCCAAGGACAAAATGGAATTTATTAATCAATTGACCAATATTAATTCGAAAATTGAAGTGATATTTAAGAAAGATAAAATACCAGCCGCAAACAAGCAATATAAACTACTGTAGTGGGTAGTGAAATGTTAGCTGTCAATGCAACAGAACACTGCAACAAAAAAAAGTTGACAATTGAATTAAACTATAAAACAACTGCTATGCTTACAAACATACATCCAAAGTTACCGATGCGGGACAAAACTGCAACCAGGAATTTTTACATTAATAAGCTAGCCTTTCAAGAATTTGGGAATGCTGACTTTGATGGTTACCTAATGTTGAAAAAAGACTGCATCCAGATTCATTTTTTTGAATTCAAAGAACTTGACCCAAAAGAGAACTATGGGCAAGTTTACATCAGAACTGATAACATTGGCAATTTTTACCAATCATTGTTAGACAAGAAAACAAGAATACATCCAAATGGACAATTAGAAATAAAACCATGGGGACAGAAGGAATTTTCTATACTTGACCCAGATAACAATTTGCTGACTTTTGGACAAAGTATGTAACAAATAATTAAACTCAAACTGATTGAATAAAAAACAACGAACCGCTAATATCATATAAATTTTTTAGGGCGGAATTACGGATTTTAAAGTGCTGGCTTCTAATTTTGCTCTTAACTTCCCGATAGGAAAACGCTTCGATACCGATAGCTATCGGTACCCCAACAAAACCTATATGTTCCCATTAGCTTTGATTAAAAAAAACAGACACTCAATGACAGAAAAGGAAGAAATTTGGATACGAAGTGGCTATGAAACTTTTGCATTGATTGGTGAAAAAGGATTAAAAGTTGAGCAACTTGCAAAAGACGTTGGAATAAGTAAATCTTCCTTTTATCATCACTTTGCTGACTTGGACATCTTTATAGAAGAACTACTACAATACCATTTAAAAATTTCAATAGTAATTGCAGAAAAAGAAAAACTTGCTAAAACAATTAACCCTGAATTGATAAACATCTTACTTGAACATAAAACGGACCTACTTTTTAACAGACAACTAAGAATATATTCAAACAAACCAAATTACAAGGACACTCTATCTAAATCCAACTACATTATGGGTAAGGACTTCATACGTCTTTGGTTGGCAGATACAAAATTGAATATTCAACAAAAGCAAGCTGAAGGACTTTTTGAATTGGCTTTAGAGAATTTTTTTCTGCAAATCAATTCGGACAACCTTAATAAATCCTGGTTAGAAAATTATTTTGAGAATTTGAAACGAATTACCCGAAGTTTTGAAAATCCAATGTACGGTAGCGACTAAAATGAAAGATGAATGACACCTAAATTTGCAAAAAAATAAATTTAAAAATTATGAGCAATAACAATCTTTTCAAAACTCTTTTAGTTGGTCAAACTATTGGTGTATTGGCATACACGTTCATCGCATTTCAAACGGAAGGAGCAAACCTTTTTAGTGTATTCCTTGCCAACATTAAATCATTGACTTGGACAGGGCAATTTAATCTGGATTTTCTCTGTTACTTAATGCTTTCAGGACTTTGGATAATGTGGAGAAACAAATTCAGCGGAAAATCAATCCTTGTTGGAACAGTTGCAATGATTTTGGGAATTGTTTTTTTTGCACCATACTTACTTTGGTTAATATACAAGGAAAATGGAGATTTAAAGCGTGTATTGGTTGGTGACAAATAGAAGAAAACCACAGCTAAGATCATATAAATTTTTATCGGGGCGTAATTGCTGATTTTTAAAGTGCTGGCTTCTAATTTAGCGCTTAATGCCAATAAAACTACCAAGTAGTAATAGTAAGTTTAAACGGTAATAATTATGGAAGACAACTTCATTTTAAATAAGCTTAAAAACGCTCCTCAGGGTATCATAGAAACTTTGGATAGCCTAAAAAGCAAAAGAATGGGTGGGGGAAACACCAATTACATTCCATCGGTAGACGATTTAGCCATTATCATTAACGCAATTCCCAAAGGACAAACACGAACTATTCAGCAGTTACGAAGTGAATTGGCAAAACTGCATCATACGGATACCGCCTGTCCTGCCAAAGTTCTTAAATATTGGAAATGGATGGCTATTTTACCCGCTGAACTGAAAGAGGTAAACAACCAATACGATATCCCTTGGTGGCGGGTACTCAAAGATGGAAAATTAAGCAGACATATGCCTGGGGGTATTGCAGAACAAAAAAAACTACTGCACAGTGAAGGCATTTCTTGGGTAAAGTGAAATGACATATTGGGTTCCATTTAATAGAATGCTACATTTTAACCGCCCGTTGAAACAAATTCTTTACATTTGAAATTTGAACGTTAATACTTTCCCCTTAACTACTATATACCAGATAAGTGGAATTGTCTATATGGAAATCAATTAAAAGTCAAATTATTTAATCTAAAAACATTTAACCTATGAACTCCCCAAAAAGTATTTTCCGCATTGTATGCATGTTTACATGGGTTATGAGTGTTTGCACTATGGCATATTCGCAGAAGTCAAACACGAAAAAAAGAAGGTAAACCTTTGTCGTTTTCCGATTTCAGCTACACCGATATTGGAGCTGCAACAAAAACCGGAACAACAAAAATGGCAGGTAACGAACTTGAAATTGTCGCCGGAGGTGCCGATATTTGGGGTAAACACGATGAGTTTCGCTTCGGTTTCAAAACAATACAAAGCGATTTCGATATGCGTGTTCAAATAGTAAGCCTAAGTAAAGCCAACCAGTATACCAAAGCCGGTATTATGGCACGAACCGATTTGAGCGATAGCAGTCAGCATGTATATTTCCAGATTTTCCCCGATAATAGTCCCCGTAATAAAAACAACGGAGGGTGTGAGTTTCAGTACAGAACAACTGCCGGAGGGGATATGAAAGCCATTTATCCCGATACGCAAACAGCAGGTAACCAGTTTGATGTGACATTTCCAACCATCTGGATCCGGCTGAAACGCCAAGGCGATGTATTCGAATCATATTTCAGCAACGACAACAAAACATGGATACGCTATTCGACATTTACCTTAAAAATGCCCAATGAGTTATTGGTAGGACTGGCAGTCACATCGCATAATTCCGGTGATTTTACCACAGCAAAATTTGGAACGGTTCAAGTAGAAAAATAACATCTAAAACTCCGCAGCCGCTGATAATGAACGATGATTTTAACCATTTGTCAGGCAGAGATTCGATATAAAGAGAAATCAAAATATAAAGGATTTTTTTTCTAATATTGAGTGGTATTCCAATTTCAATCCATTAAAATAAATTTCCTGGCGAACCCTCAAACAATAGTTATTATGCTATTGCTGAGGGAAATCCGCTAAGAAAATGTACCTGATTATCCTATTAATTCACCGCATCCTGCCTGGGCAATAAACTATTTTTCTTATCCAGTTCTTTGAGAAATTTCTCAATTTTATGAGGCAAGGCATGCGCTATTGGTTGAGACTTTTCGTCGCTCCTGCTTGCCCAAATAACGGTATTATTGCCATACGCAAGTTTCCGCTTTCCGCCACCGCTCAAACTAAAATACTCGAAATACAGTTTCACGCCATTTTCGTACCGTTTCTCCAGGTACATATCCACTTCAATTTCCTCAAAAGGCATGGCTTCCTGCAAATGGTTTACATTGGAGCGTAAGCTGATAAACTCTCCTGCCCTTCCGTTTGCCGGGAAAATTTCCGGGTCAATTTTATGAATTAGGTATTCGATCGATTTGGCCTGCCAATCGTAATAGTTCGAGTAGTACAGGTTCCCCACCGAATTTCCATCGTAAATTCCTGTTTGGAAAGTCTTCCGTAGAATTTGAAGCTCTGGTCGGGGTTTCGATTGCGACTCATACACCACTTTCCCTAAATCATCTTTTGTAATAAAGTCGGCTGAATTCCTTCCCTGCGACTCGCTTCCCGATTTCCGCAAATGTTTCGAGAGGAATGATTCAAAATAGGCTGGCAACGGACTCTGTTTCACAACACCATGACCCTCAATCCGAACCCAGGTGGTGGAGAGGTTGCAATCGGCCAGTTTCACCAGCATACCATTATCATCTTTGCGGAACCATTCGAAATTCAAATCGATAAAGGAGTTGGGAAGATCGCTCTTATCGGTAATCCATATTTTACCAATAATTTTATTGAGCGATTCGGCCTCGTTATAAATCTTTACCGACGACACATTCGTAACCATCCCAAATTGACCGGTACGAAAATCGTCGAGCAGTTGTCGGCTAACCGGACTAAGTACCAGTTCCCGCAACTGACCCATCCAGAGTGGAAAATTGGTAAAATAGGTTTTCCCGTAAAATCCTTTACAGTCCTTGAATGTGGTAAGGAAATGGTTGACAAACTTTCCCGAAACGGCATCAAACATATCATCAGATCCGGTAACTACTGCAATTGGAGGAACAACAACCGTTGGTGCGGCCTTTTTTAACCGTACGATATACGAAACCATTACTGTGTTTCGAGGTAGAATTTCTACATCGAAGGTCAATACCTGAATTTTTTCGTTTACTACTGTTGCTTCAAACACAACACCTTTTTCGCTGATTTCGATTGCCTTAAGTTCCGAAGGAAGGATTCCGGTTGATTTATAAACCGACTCCCTTGCACTCCAGATGCGGGTAGCAGAAACATTGGTATCGCCATCAACACAGTTAAGCTCATCGAGCACACTGCTAAACTTATGATCGAGCATTACCAGCCATTCTTCTTTCGTTCGGTTTTCGACATATTCAATATCGCAGCCCTGTGGGTTTTGACCGGTGGTGATGCATAAAAGGGTACCACTATGCGATAGTGAAACAAAAAAGTCGCTGTTAGTTATACCAGGCTTGCCATTACTGTCCCAGACCAGTTGATTGAACCCTTCTTTTAATCCAAACGAATTTTGAGGAATAAGCTGCTTTTCGAAAATGTTTTGTTCAATTGTGTGACGCTTTTCCTTGCTCAGTGTGCCGAATACATCGCTTTGCTTGCAAATAAATTTGTCGGCGCCATCTTCACAAAGCGCATCAAACTTTTTGAAGTTTTCTGCAATCTTTCTGCAAATCAATTCGTCCATGGATGCAATTTCATCGGGCAATGGATAGTTTGCTGTAGGTTTTAGCGCTTTTACTTCGTAACCGCGAATCTGCTCCAGCACTTCATTTTTATCGTTTACATAGGCAACGTCGCATATACCGCGCTGGTCATCCTGTTCAGTAAGTTTACATTCAATAAAGCCACCGTTTTTTTGGTTCTGGATATCAAATATTTCCCATTCCTTAATTCGTATGGGCAGGTAAATTTTCTGTGTCAGAATCAGTTGAACCGATTGCAACAGCATATCACGGAAGAGCGGACTTCCCATAATAAATGGGGCAAGTTTACCGGTCGAAAAACATATATCGGAAGTGTCGCTTTGCAGCGCCGATGTTGAGAATATTGCCCTTTCATTATCCAAGGTAAATACCTTTTGGATATTCTGAAATGTAGGGCCCTGAAACAACAGCCAACTGTAAAGATCGGTTCGTGCATCTATTGGTAACGCCTTTTCGGGAATGCTCAGCGAAACAGAAGGTTTCTCACCCAACGCATTGAAAACAAATTCTGCCGAGAAATGATCGTCGGTGAAATCCGATTGCTCGGTAGATATTCCCGCCCTTACTTTAATAATCCCCTTTTCAGCGGTTAAGTCAGTCAGCACAGTAGCAGTAACCTGAATTTTTAAATCTCCTTCATCGGGTATTACAATAGGCTTAAGCAAGGTAATGTTTTCGATTTTCAGGGAATTGAATACCGAAACCCCAGAGGCATATGCTGCAGCCTGCGACATTGCCTCCAGGCCAAATACCGTAGGAAACAGCAACGAGCCATTGTAATTGTGGTCGTTGGCATAACGGTCGTGCAACCGGTTTAATAAACAGCGGGAAACAACCTGAACTCCCGGTTCGGAATAGGTAATATTTTCGAGGTATCGGTTCGCAACCGGGGTATGACTCATTTTTCGTTTCCAGGTATCGAGGCCTCCCAATTGGGCGGCAACAACAATTTGCTGATCGTTGGTAGTATTTTCAATCCAGCGCATAAATTCTTCCACTCCCTGTGTTGGGGTAATAGCTCCAATTCCCATATGTGCCAACGCTTTGGTACTTCCCATACGCTCACCCATTCCTACCTGGCTCCAAATGCTATATGCCAGTGTAAGGGTTTCGGTACCATGCTTTTTATGAAGATTTCGAAGAAGTAAATCCAATGTTTCATTCGAAAAAGCATACCAACTGTTTCCTTGCATACCGGTAACGCCAATAATGGAGGAGAAAGCCACAAAATATTTCAGGGACGAACCTTGGATAGACTCTATCAGGTTAATTGCTCCAATAAGCTTTGGGGCGATTTCCTTTGATGCTTCTTCGTATGATACCTGTTCTGCACGGCGGGGAATATTCATTCCGGCTCCATGAATAACACCGGTAATAGTGCCCATTTCGGAGGAAATATCCAAAACCACTTTGCCTACCAGCTCACTGTCAGTAATGTTGCAAACATAATACCCGGCGCTAAGTCCTAGTTTTGAGTACCGATCGAGGGTAAACTGTACTTCGCTGTTTAAGGCAGAACTGCCCACCAACGCCATTTTACAACCATATTTTACGGACAATGCCAGGGCACATTCGGCAGTAATCCCTTTAGCCCCACCGGTTACCAAAACAACATCTTCTTGGGTAAGACGCGCTCCCAAGCGTTTTTGACTTTTCTTTCCGGCCAGTTCGTACACCATTTTTTGGCGTTTACAGTTTTTATTATAGCCAACTGAATAAAACAGGTCGTCAGTATTGAATTCAGCCGTAATTAATTCAACGATGGTTTTATTATATACCGAGGGATCGAATTCCATTGCCCTGATTTTGGCATGCGGTCTTTCTAAGTGAAGGCTGGATGCAAAAGCAACTGCACTGAATACATTTGCTAGTATTTTGTTGTCCATATCACAACGCGAAAAGCTGCCATTACCAACCTGAATAAATCCCAATTCGATGGCATTGTTGGATGAATATTGGGCAACTGACGAAAGTAATGCAACCGCTTCATTAAGCACTTCGCGGTTTCCATCACTTTCGGGCATGAAAACAATCAGGCGGTCGAACGAATTTGCACCGGTTGAAAGTGTTTTGTAATCGACCACTGTAGTTTTTTCAGCAGTGGGATGCAATAATTCCACTACCGATCTTACTTTTTCGCTACTTCCGGTATAAATCAATCCGAGGTTTTGGACTTTTCGATTTTCAATTGATTGAGCAGCGCTGGTTTCTAGTAGCTCAGGAACAATTTCGACTGAGAAACTACGTACCCAATAATTGTCATCGGTTTTTTCAGGAATAGGAGAACTGGTTTTAACGGGTACACCTACCAGCGAATTTATTTTATCGATAATGTCGGTAAGGCTGGCATTGGAAAATGCAGCCTGTTCCATTTTTCCCTGTAAGCTATAATGCTTTATCAGGGCGGCGATAAATGCTCCGGCCTTTATGCTGTCGAGGTTTAAATCGTCGAGCAAACGAAATTCAGGTTTAATATCGTTTACCGGAAAACCGGTTTTATCGGCTACCAATTCCATCACCACTGACTTCACACTGCTTTGTTGCGGTTGATCAGCAGTAATAGGTTCCCCATCCTTTACTACTAAACCACTGATCTTCTCAATAATTTCGCCCAGCGAAGCGTTGGCATAAGCCGCAGGTTCGATCTTCCCCTGAAGTTTGTATTTTTTAAGCAACTCTGTTAGAAAAGCACCTGCCTTAATTGAATCGAGGTTAAGGTCGTTTAGCAGGCGAAGGCTGGCATCCAACTGTTCTTTGGGGAAACCTGTTTTTTCGGTTACCAAATCAAAAACAGCATTCGAAATGTCTTCCGAAGAAATTGAAGCTCCGGAGGATGATGCTGTCCATTCTTTTACAAAAGGAGTAAACCTTTCCACAATGGCTCCTATGGAGGCATTCGATAAATCGGCAATAGTCACCTTCCCCATCAAGGAGAATGTTTTTGCAATATCCGCCAATAATGCACCCGCTTTAATACTATCGAGGTTGAAATCGTCGAGGAGCTTTAAGTCGTCCGTAAAATTGCCGGAAGGAAAACCAGTAGCAGCTTCAATTTTATCGGTTAAAACCTTTTTCACACTTTGGGTTCCCGTTACAGGTTTTACAGGTTGGGCTATAACAGGAGATTTTGCTTTTACAATATTGGTACTGGAGGCTTGAATAAGAATATTATTTCCAATATAGCCCAAATGCTTAATATCTGAAAGAATTATATCGCGTATAAAGTCGCCGCGGCGATTCATATAGTCGTGCATATCAATACCCGAAATATCCAGGGTATTTAAAGGAAGCGTTTGACCAGTCTCAACGGTATCTCCATCTGTTAACAAAGCTGTAGGAAAGGGACGTTCCAAAGGATTCACAATAAATTCTTTTTGCGAAGCAGGGGTGAACTCCCGAATAAGTCGGTCGCGGTAAATTTCTTCCACATTTAAATCGGCTCCGCGCACATAGGTATTTGCCAGCATGGTGTTAAACGAAACATCGTCGTTGGCTTTTGCTTCCACAGCAAATGCTTTAATATCGCCGGTGATGGTTGATGTTAACCCGCTAAGCACTTTCCCGGGACCTACCTCAACTAACACATCGCACTCATCCTTAATAGCCTGAGTTGCTTTGATAAAATTTACCTGGTTTACTGCCTGGGCCGAGAAATACTCATTTAGGTTGGTTTTTTCCGGAATAGCTTGTCCGGTAACGCTGCTGATGAGTTTTATGTCATTTGGCTTGCCTACTTTGTTTTGTAACAAGGCTAAATTCTTAATATCCTTTGCCGTTTCAGCAATCAAATTGGAGTGAAACGCAGCAGATACGGGCAATTCCACTGCGGCTATATGATCCTTTTCTGCCTCTTTAATTACATGTTTTACACTCTCGTTTTCCCCGCTGATTACGGTTTGCTCCGGAGCATTGATATTTGCCAGGGTAACATATCCGGGAGCGGTTTTAATATACTTTTCGGCCTGGTCGTATGTGCAGACTAAGCTGGCCATGGTTCCCGAACCACATTGCGACATCGATTTACCGCGAAAGGCCGCAAACCGCAACAAGGTTTCTTCGCTGTAATACCCCCCGGCATAAAACGACATGAGTTCGCCCAGACTATGACCGGTGGCGCAGTTAAATTTAAGGCCTAATTTTTCGAGATACTTTTGCCATAAGAGCGATGCAAAAATGATGGCAGGCTGGGCAACATTCGTTTGCTTTAAATTTTCCTTCCATAAGGTATCTTCATTTTTATCCTTTACCCGATCTTCCACCTTATAAATAGCATCCAAAATATTCTCTGCACCTTCCTTTCTTAATATTTTGCGGGCTTCATTTACAAACTCATGGGCCCAGTCGAACCGCTCGACCAGTTTATTCGTCATATTAAGCTTTTGAGCTCCTTGCCCGGGGTAGAGGGCCCCAATACGGAGTTCTTTTAATCTCCAGCCAAAAACAATGGTATCGTTTTCGAGTGTAGTAATTTTATCGGTCAATGGTTTGTCAAGTTCCTTTTGCAACGATACTAGTTTTCGCTCCAGTTCGAAAGGATTGTTTGCTACCACCGCTGCACGGAGCGATTTCTTCAAATTCACCAACTTGTTCGAGAAGCTTGCAAAGTCGGCCAGTTCAGCATAACTAATGCCATGGGCCTTTTTCTGGGCTTCCAGTATTAAATCTTTCAGCTCCTCTTTGCTGTCGGCGGCAAACAAAAAGACTTCCGATGTTTGGTTCGAAACCAAAATCTTTCGCTCCTCCAGGGCCGGTTTGAACTTTTCAGCAGGGGCATCGCCCGATTGCAATAAAATATGGCTGTTAATCCCACCAAATCCCATGGCCGAAACACCAGCATTCAGAATGGTTTTAGGGTCTTTAACCTGTCCATGATTTAAAGGATAAAGCGTGGAAGCAAATTCTTCAAAAATTGGGTTGAAATCCTTAAGACCGGCAGTAGGTGGCAATACCCTGCGATTTAAAGCCAATACGGTTTTGATAAAAGCGCCCACTCCTGCTGCGGCTTTGGTGTGGCCAACAATCGATTTGAAAGATGTAACACCGCAATTTCGCTTTGGTAGCTCCTTTTCGTGGTTTAAAGCAAGGGTAATTCCTTCCAGCTCGGTGCGGTCGCCAACGGTAGTTCCCGTGCCATGCCCTTCGATAAAGTCGAGTTTTTCGGTTTCGAAACCTGCTTTTTTATAGGCACGGATTAAAGCGCGCGATTGACCAACCGCACTGGGAGCAGTAATTCCGCCTTTTCCGTCTGACGAAATTCCCCAACCGTTAATAATGGCATAAACCTGGTCCTTATCGCGAACTGCATCCTCCAGGCGTTTTAATACCACCATTCCGCATCCTTCGCCGGGAATAAATCCCTTTCCTTGCTTGTCGTATACCCGCATCTCATCGCGGGTAAGGGCCCCGGTTTTTGCAAAACCAACCAATTCAAAGGTATCCAGACTAATATCAACCCCTCCTGCAATAACAACGTCCATTTGCCCAAGTTCAAGGTAATTAGCTGCCGTCGCAATCGCAAGTAACGATGATGAGCAAGCTCCATCTACAATATAGCCCCCGCCGTTAATATCAAGATAATTGCAAACCCTCCCGGCAATAGTATTTGCAAGTCCGCCAGCTAATGTATCCTCATTTACAGGAGCAAAAACCGATTTATAATATTTTTCCATCACGCTTTCAAGCGCATCAAAATGTCCTAATAATCCTTTCTGGCTAAGCGAAGCTCTTAATACTTTTTTAACATACGGCCAGCGCAACAGCATTTGATTTGACCGGGTAAACTCTCCCGTCAGGGTATTTCCTATGATTACACCGGTGGTTTCTTTGGGAAGTTTTTCTTTGCTGTAATTGGCATCTTTAATGGCCTGCAACGCGGTATCCAGCGCCAACCAATGGGCGATATCGGTGCTTTCGTAGGTCTTTTTTGGAATTCGCTTGTCGAGCCAGTTAAAAGAGTACCCATCCAGCACGGCCGCTTTGTTCAGGTAAGTTTTATCAGCAACTAAAGGATCGGGATCGTAATAATCCGAATTTGGTAACCGAAGGTCGGGCATTTGCCGAAACTGCTGCCGGCGACCAAGAACATTCTCCCATAACTGAAGCGGTGATTGGGCTCCCGGATAATTACATCCCAACCCAATAATTGCAATTTTACAATTATCAATTGTTTTCATAATACAGTAAGGCTTTAATAAAACAATAAGACATTTAATGTGAAATAATTATATAATTTCCTATAACAGCATGATTTCTATGGATTACATTAAAAATCAAGCTTAAACAATTCTTATGGGTTTAAAAAAATATCGGAACTTGTTGAATTTATAATATTTACTAACATGATATGAGAAGGCAAAAGAAAAAGAAGGTGAAATAACGTTTTGGGGCATGGGAAAAGCAAGCCGAAATGAAATATTACAGCTTTACTTCTTCCACCGAAATAGTATTCGGGCTTTTTAGCCATAACCTTGCTTTGTCGATAGTATTGAACGCTTTAATTTCCAATTTATTATCCGACCTTTTATTTGTGAATTCAACATAAAGTTTAATGGCCATTTTCCCGAAAATATTTTCAGGTAAAACAAATGCAACTTTTTTAGCCCCAAATTTATAGGCTCTGTCGTTTACATTCTGATTCAACCATTTGGTATCATCAATTTTCACCGATTTTAGCTTGCGGGCATCGTTTAGCCAGCCTAAATTTGGCAATTCTTTAATTTTAGTTTCCATAAAATTAATGCCAACACTAAAAGGATCCCTGAATTTTTCCCCTTCCATATATTCAATCGGAGTCCAAATTATGCAAGGAACGCTTGAATCAAACTCAACCTTAACAGAATTGTCTTGTAATAAAACCATTTTTATATATAATTAATTGATTGTTTGGTCTATCGAAAGTGCAATTTGATTGTGTAATATTCATCACATATTTATGAATTTTTTATGAATTTTTCAATATCAAAAGCTTATTTGTAATGAATTCATTTTACCATGTTTCTATTTAGAATTAATGGGGTTATTTCATTTAATAAGTTTAATTGAAATTATTTAGGTCCTACTGATTACTTTAAGAATATATAACTTTCAACAGTTCAAATATTGTACCTGTTTTTAACTAAACAAAAGAGTAAAGTATAAGAGTATTTTTTCTGCTCATTAAAACAGGAAAATAACAGACAACCAACGTTATTCAGAGAATAATTACATTAAGAAATTCAATGTCGTTAGTTAAGAATCGATGTTTGACTCCAGCCGGAGCCGAATATCTTTAACTAAACGACATTGATTTATGTATTATTTATTTAACTTTTCGTAAGAGTGGGTATCCTTCTATCCCGTTTCACTTTTCATATTTTCGTTGTATACTGCCTCCTTTTTTGCCCTTTTACGTTAGTCATTTTCTTCGAAGTAATAGGAATAGTCAAATCCTTTTCATAAACATTTTGCGGTCGTGTATTTTGGTGGTGAGCGCTTTTTCCAAAAGTGTTTTTAGAACACTACTTTTGGTTGGACTTACCATCATTGCATAAATTAGTTTTGAATATCTTCTACGTATTCGAGAATATCAGAAGGCTGACAGTTTAGTGCCTTACAAATAGCTTCTAACGTGCTAAAGCGTATAGCTTTTGCTTTTCCCGTTTTTAAGATGGAAAGGTTAGAAAGTGTTAGTTCAACTTTTTCTGATAGCTCATTAAGCGACATTTTTCGCTTCGCCATCATTACATCTAAATTTACAACAATTGGCATAGCTTAAACAGTTAAATCGTTTTCATTTTGAATTTCAAGTCCCCTTTTGAAAATAGTGGCAATAACATAGACTATAGCCGCCATCAAAATAAAAGCCTGACTGTCTACCCAAAACTGATTTAGCTGGTCGATTTCGTATCCACGGTGTTGCAAATTTCTAGCTGTTTCTCGAGCAATGTAACTTAATAACCCTATGGATAGCGTGAAATAGCTGATTTGTGTAATTTTTTCCGAAACAAAACTGTTGAATGGTTTTGCCAAATCCAGTTTGCTTATAAGTATAATGACTATATAGAATAAGAACGCTTTCAAAATCGAGATGACCAATATAAAAGAGTACATACTGAAGAAAGCCCCTTTGCTAAGCTTATACATTTCACTTAAGTCCAACTTTTGATATAAATTTTGGACAAATTCAGGTTTGGTGAGGCTGAATATAAAATTAACTATCAGGCCTCCGGCTTCGATGCACAAGCCAACGAAGATGATCCAAGCTACAATGCTCAGGACTATAAATACGAAGTTGTTTTTTTTTGACATAGCTTTAAAATTTAAATTTATTTCGCAAAAATAATAAAAATATATTGATAAACAATAAATGAATATTTATAATCAAAAAATAATTTTCGAATTTCTTAAAAAATTTGTTTTGAGTGTATAAGTCCGAATAGGTAGGTAACTTTTGTTTGGAATGTAATTCTTCCAGCTAACGATTTTAAAACATCTGCTTCTTCCTGTTTATAAGGAGTTCCATCGGTATGGGTTGCAGACTTTGCGATATGCAGGAAAACCCCAATGTTAGATATAAGTTTTGGTGGGGGGATTTCGAATAGTCTAGATATTAAAAGCTAAATTAGAAGCAAGCACTTTACAAATCGCATTTCTGCCCCCAATAAAATTTATAGGATGTTGGCTACTAACCTTTATTGATTATTAATACAAAAATATTACTTTGAAATTTTTGAATAATGAAGCGCTATTACGCCAATATCAAATGTCTTTGTTTCAATAAGACTCAATTTAACGCTTTCAGATATATCCTTAAATAAAGGAATACCTTGGCCTAACAAAATAGGATTTACAAAAATCCAAAATTCATCAACAAGTCTTTTATTTAAAAGTGAGTGTGATGCAGATGGGCTTCCAAAAATTAAAATATTTTTTCCATCCTGCTGTTTTAATCTATTGATATTATCCGTAATATTTTCGCTTATAACTTTTGTATTATTTTGTCCAATTTCTTTCATTGTCCTGGATAAAATAACCTTTGAAACGTTATTGTACCATATGGAATGTTCTTTATCGTGTTTAGAAGCATTTGGTTTTTCTCCGGCAGTTGGCCAATAACTCTCCATCATTTGATACGTTACACGTCCGTATAATGCAGTGTCAGCTTGGTCAGTCATAGTGCCCACAAAGTCAAACATTGCATCGTCAAATTTTATCCAGTTCATTTCTCCATTAAGTCCTGCCACAAACCCATCGAGCGATGAATGCATGAAAAATATTAATTTTCTCATTTTAATTGTAAATTAAAATTTATCTCGAAGTTAAACACCTGAATTTAGTAATTGTTCTGATTTTGGATTGCTTGGATTGCGTGGGTTGAAGCTAACGTTTCACATCCACCACAGTAATTTTATATAGCTATTTTATAAAACTTCGTTTATACCCTTTTAAGCAAATAACTAAGATACATGAATCGTTGGCTTCCTTTTCGCAATAAAAAGTCATGGATTTTGAGGGCTTTTCTAATGGGTTTATAAAAAAAGGCTGTTCTTTGATAGAAACAGCCTTTTCTGAAACAAAAAAAATTGAATTATTTCCCTGTTAACGATTTTATAACATCTACTTCTTCCTGTTTATAGGGAGTACCGTCGGTGTGGAATATTTCGTGAAACCATAGTTTTGGCTCTGAACCATCGGGGGTAGGCTCGTCCCAGGCATACTTGGTATTGGTTTTCCCTGCAACCAAGCCCCAATTTATAGCAGCAATGTTTTGTGCTTTTAAAATGGGCATGATGTTATCGAAACGGCTCCGGTGCTTGCGTGCCATATATTCGGTACAAAGCATCGGGCGGCCATACCGTTGAAGGGTATCGATGCATGCCTGGTGCAACGTGTCGTTCTGATAATTGTGGTAGGTAATAACATCGGAGTTTTCGACCTGGAATTTGTTCAGATCGCTCAGACTTAAATTCCAAACCCCAGCCGAAAGTGGTTGTGATGGGTTTACCTCGCGGCCCCATTGAAATACCTTCTTAAGCAGCGGCATCGATTTGTTTTCGTAACCCGAGTTTCCGGGTTCGTTGTATACATCCCAGAGGACAATGCGTTTGTCGTTGGCAAAGGTTTTCAAAACATCTTTCACATATTTTTCGAGGGTAACTACCAATGTTGTATCCTGGTGAATCAGATCGCCCGGATCGCGAACCCAACCGGAGTTGTGAATACCAGGTTTTGGATCGGGTTGTTTCCCTGCCTGATAGGTTGGATTCCAGCAGTCGTCGAAGAAAACAAAAATGGTTGAAATACCGTGTTTACTGGATATGGCTAAATATTGGTCCATACGGTTTTTAAATCCTGCCGAATCTGTCTGCCATGCCACATGATGAAGGTACACCCGCATTACATTCATGCCAATACCTTCGGCCCAGCCTAATTCTTTGTTGATGGTTGCAGTATCGAATGTCTCGGACTGCCACATTTCTAACTGGTTAATGGCGGTGCTTGGAATAAAATCGCAGCCACGCAGCCATCCCCATGGCTTGTACCACTCATTTGCCTGTTCGGCCGACCAGATTTCCCGGGCTTTAGGAGTTTCTACTTTTTGGGTGCAGCTATAAATCAAGGCCGCACTGACGATTAATAATACGAAAACATTTTTATTCATGATAGTATTAGTATGGAAGTTAAAATATAGTAAATACCTCATTGAAGGCACCTTGCTCGTTGAGCTTGAGTTTGGTTATCAGATGTGCTTCATTATTCAGCATTGGGCGAAGAACATATTACGCGCTAAATATATTAATTAAACCCGTACAATGGGCAAAACAAAAATCAGGGTTTTTGGGAGTAGATTAGTTATTGGAATAATGGCCAGTCTGGTAAGTTTTCAAGGCTTCGACTTTGGGTGACAACTGCATTTTTATCAAAAACTCCACTGGTCATTCTGAGCGTAGTCGAATGAATGATGAAAGGCTGAAAGTACCGAATTTTTTATATTTGCTGTGAACTCTAGCCTTTGAACCTTTTTCCTTTTTTCGTCCATCCTCCCGGGTCTAGCCTTCGGCTCCGCTCAGCCCGACAAACTGGTAATAGTGTGAGGCTGAGCTGAAACGCCTGGTAATTATTCAATTCTTAAATTAAATGACATAGATTGAAGTTCTTATTGCCGCTTTTTTTGTCCTTTCATTTATACTGAATCCTCAGTACTGAAAACGATCTTGGTAAAGCATCGAAGGTGAATTTTTTACCGGCAATAGCAATGGTTTTTTCTGATGGGGCAAGGTTCTTTGGGCTTTCCAGGCTATTCTCCTTCGTTAAATCAACAGCCTCCATCAGTTGTAGTGTTGCATTTTTCTGAATTGCCTTGGCACCTTCCAAAGAAAAATCGAGGCTGGTTGCTTTTGAAGACACATTCGCGATTTTTAAAATTATAGAGGATGTTGTTTTGGAAATACTAGCGCTTATATATAATGAATCTTGTCCGGCTAAGGGTTTGTTCTCACTTAGGGCAGGGATTACAAATTCTCCATTATTGGTAGCAAACATTTTTTGTACGTAGTAACTGGGGGAACCATACGAGATCAGGTTGTTAAACCAAATTAAATCGGGCTTCCACTGCCAGGCATCTACATGGGCAAACAAGGGAGCATACGACGCCAGGACCACGACATCGGCATTTCGTTCAAGCCCGGTCATAAAGGCTGCTTCGCTAAGAGCTGCTTCCCAGTTATTAGCTGTGCCTTTAACATGCGATGCATATTCACCGGCAAATACTTTTGGGCCTTTCCGATCGTAATTATCGTACCGATTGGCATTTTTTAAAAACCATTCCGGGTTCCGATAATAGTGCTCATCCACCAGTTCGGCATTGAGTTTGCGTAACTCGCCCCAGGCAAAATGGAACATATCGTTATCAGGACTTGGTCCGGCACCCGATATAATTTTAATGTCTGGGTATTTTTCTTTAATGGCTTTTACAAAAATCTGGTATCGTTCAAAATACTGAGGTCCCCATTGCTCGTTTCCTACGCCAATCATTTTCAAATTAAATGGAGCCGGATGCCCCATTTCTGCCCGTAAAGCTCCCCATTTGGAATTAACCGGGGCATTGGCAAATTCAATAAGGTCCAATGCATCCTGAACATAGGGATCGATGAGTTTTAACGGTACCAGTTCAGAAGAATTGTATTGACAGGCCATGCCACAGTTTATGATAGGAAGTGGGGCCGCGCCAATATCTTCGGCCAATTGAAAATACTCGAAAAAGCCTAACCCAAACGATTGAAAATAATCGGGGGTAGAACGATGCGAAAATTCGGTGTTCCAGCGGTTAATAATGGTTTTACGATCGGTAAGGCCACTAACAGTGGTTTTCCATTGATACCGGTTTTCAAGTACTTTCCCTTCGACAATACAACCACCAGGGAAACGTATAAAACCAGGTTTCATATCGGCAAGCAGCTGAACCAGGTCAGAACGCATACCATTTGGACGGTTTTTCCAGGTATCGTTAGGGAATAACGATATCATATCGAGATCAATATTTGCTTTTCCCTGAATTAGTATTGCAAGATTCGCTTTTAAATCGGTAGCTGTGCATTCGAACGATGCAGTATATTTTTTCCACTCACCTTCAATACCTGTAATTTGGGTCTGGCCAATTACTTTGCCCTCTGCCGATCGTAATTCGATATAAATACTTGCCGGACTTTTTTCATTATTTCGGGCAAGGATAGAAAAATTATACTTATTCCCTGATTTTACGCCCATTCCACGAAAACCTTCATTCAGTAAGCCATATTTTCCTTCGGGAACATCCGAAACAATATTGATATATTGAGGATTATTGCCCGATTCGCTATTATAGACCAAATAACGACCTTTTCCGCTATTTAGCGAAGTTTCTTTCCAACCCATCAGCGGAGCATCGAATTCGAACGAACGGTTTTTTACCAGTTCGGCATAAAGACCGCCATCGGCTGCAAAATTTATATCCTCAAAAAATATTCCCCACATGTCCGATTGAATGGAGGCTCCGGGAGTATTTACACTTACAACAACTTGTTTGTTCTTTTGAGCAGATAATGATACGTTAAAACCAATAGCCAGAATGAATAGGAGTGTTTTTTTCATGGTAGCAGAATATTTTTTGTGGGACTAAAAAATTCCCAGGGTTAAGCTTCGGGTAAAGTTATGTTTTTTGCAAATACAGCAAATAAAAATTTAATAATTTCTGTAGATGGAGAATTTTGAATAATTATTCATTTTGGCAATTCTATTGGTAGGGGTGTATTGCATAAAAAAAGGGATACCTCTTTAAAAAGGCATCCCTTGAAAGCATAAACTATAGAGAACTAATAACCAGGATTCTGCGTTAAACCAGGATTTACATCCATGGCATCTTTAGGAATAGGGAAAAGCAAACGGAAAGCCTCACTAGCGCCTCTCCAACCCGGAACGGCATTCAGGAATGTTCCAAAACGAATGTTATCCTGACGGCTTACCATTTCCCAGGCAAACTCATAACGACGTTCCTTACGGATGTCTTCTAAAGTAGCGCTGGCAATAGGTTTTGCCGGATTAAAAGCTCTTGCACGAATTGAATTCAACAAAGTAGTAGCAGTTGCATCACCGTTTCCATTTTTACGAACAAGACATTCAGCTTTCATCAGGTAAATATCGGCTAAACGGAAGATAGCATAATCGTTATCCATATCTCCGGAAAGCCCTTTAGGGATTTCCCATTTGTAGCACCGGGCACCATCTTCCTGATTACACCATCCCCAGTTTGTAGCAGTTGCTTCGTTCATGGTTATATCAATGGTATGATTCAAATCACGGCCATGGGCAGTTTTAATAACCAGACCAGTTACAGGATCGAGCATAGGGCCAATTAAAAATGACCAACCAAGACGTTTGTCGTCTGCATCATATTCCTTTACGTAATTTGGGTCAGCAGATAAGCCATTCCAGGGGCCAATATTTAAGCCAAGGGCAGTGGCATCTAGGTAGTGGAGCGTGGCATTGGCTAAATTATTACCTCCATTAACAGCTTTAAAAACAGCCGGGAAAATTATTTCTTTGGAGTCCTCATTCTTTACCTGGAAAGTTTTTTTCCAATCGGGCTCTAAAACATAGGGTAAGCCTAACACAACATCGCAGGCGGCAATACATTCGTTCCATTTGGTCCCTCCGTCAGGATTCCAAACTCCAGCATTCAGGTACATTTTTGCCAATAATGAATAAGCAGCACCCTTTGTAAATTTACCATACGAGGCCGAGTTTACATCTTCCCGAAGTTGATCTTTTATAGCATTCAATTCGGAGATCACGAATTCATAGAGCACCTTACGACTGGAAGAAGTAGGTAGTTCGGTGTCGGCAAAGTCGGTTACCAATGGGCCTTGTCCAAAATTATCAACATATACATAATACCAAAATGCACGTACACCTCTTATCTCGGCTATTATTTGATCTTTTCCAACCAAATCGGCCATGCCTTCTACCATCTTTAAAACTTTATTACAAGTAGTTATGCTGCCATAAATATCGTTATAAAGCCCGGTTATTAGCGATACGTTATTGGTTGTCCAGGTATGTTGTTTGGTGTACATAAACTGACCACCATCCCACCAGTCTCCCCCTTTTCGGGTTGGCGTGACCTGCATGTCGGCTGCCATATCTACTAAATGGCGATTATTCCAGCCTCTGTAATTCCGCACGGAATTATAGATTGGTGCTACTAAGGAGGCTATTTCTTTAGAGTTTTTACCAAATTGATCGGTTGGGATTTGGTCATAAACCGTTTCTTCAAGATCGGTACACGATTGCATCCAAGGGAGTACAACTAGTCCAATAATTATTATATATAACTTTTTCATATTTCCTATTAATTTAATGTTAGAAACTAATACTCACACCCATCATAAAAGTCCTGGATTTTGGATAATAATCCCTGCCTTCAACACCTGGTTCAAAGCCATTCATATCAACTTCAGGATCTAACCCTTGGTATTTAGTCAATACAAATAAATTTTGACCAACTGCATACAATCTTAAGCTTTTCATCCATTTGATTTTTTCGGTATTGAAATTATAACCGAGGGTCAAGTTTTCTAATCTTAGGAAAGATCCGTCTTCAATATAGTAATTACTATATACCGGAGAATCTTTTAATCCATTGGTTAATGATTCTTTCAGTACATTAGCTCCCATCAGCCACTGGGTAGTAGCAAACGACATTCTGCTGTAATTCAAAACCTTGTTTCCATAAACTCCTCTAAAGAAGAACGAAAGATCCCAATTTTTATAATTTAGGGTATTGTTAAAGCCATAAGTTAGCTTAGGCTGAGCGGAACCTAGATAGGTTTGATCTTTATCATCAATTTTACCATCAGTATTTTGATCGGTAAAGATGTACTTTCCATTGGCATCTAATCCTTCGCAATTATATCCAAAGAATGTTCCAAATGCTTTTCCTTCTTCCAATATATGGGTAGTCGTATTTGATCCACCACGGATAAATGCTGAACCGGATTTAATTCTATCTGTTTTAAACTCATTGTTCGATAGTTTTGTAACCACGTTTTCGTTGTGTGCAAAGTTCAGGTTAATTGTCCAGCGAAAATCTTTTGATTGAACAGGTACAATATTTAAAAGTACTTCGATCCCTTTATTTTCCATGTCTCCAACATTGGCAATTAATTTATTGAATTGGTATGGAGGAACAGGAACATTATATGTATAGAGCAGATCAGATGTCTTTTTATTATACCATTCCAAAGTACCTGAAAGGCGATTATTTAAAACTCCAAAATCTAAACCTATATTAAACATCGCTGTTTTTTCCCATTTCAGATTTGGATTGGCATTCTGAGTTACACCATAGGCACTAAACCATTTTCCATCGTTATAATATTCGCCGGAGCGGCCATATAAATTTAACGATCGGTATGGATCCAAACCATCTTGGTTACCGGTAACACCATAACCAACGCGGAACTTAAGATCATTAACCGCACTTACACTGTTTAAAAAATTCTCTTTCGAGATATTCCAGGCAGCAGAAAATGAAGGGAAAATACCCCATTTATTGTTTTTACCAAATTTGGAAGAACCATCTCTGCGAATAGTTGTAGCAAAAACATATTTCTCATCAAAGTTATAAGTTGCTCTACCGAAAAATGAGATAAGACGAGACATATTTCGTTGCGAATAAACGTCTCCCGATTGAATGTTTTCGCCAGCCTGAAGATTATCATACCCTAATAAATCGGTACCAAATTGGCGATTCTGTGCACCCTGCATTTCGTAGCTAGTTTCTTCCCATGAATAACCTGCTAATAAACCTAAATTATGAACATCGTTGATACTTTTCTGGTATCTGGCAGTATATTCAAACAGGCTTCTATCCCATACTTTAGCTTCACGTTGAGCATATCCCTGATCGTTGCGGCCTCTTTCGGTGGTCGAATTATTATACAATCCCCAATCGTTCGTTCTTCTTTCGCGGAAAACACTGGCTCCAACGTTAAGTCCTTTTATAAGTTCGTAATCAGCTTTGAAGTTCCCATAAAACTGGTTCGATTTGTTTTCTCTTTTGTTGTACTCAATATTGCGAACAGGATTGCCCTGGTCAAAATCTTTGGAATCGTACCATGTTCCATCGGCAAGTTTAACTGGCACTACCGGAATAGTGTTATAGGCCAAAATAAAATTTTGTCTGTCAGTTGGACTATTTTCGCCCATAATTGCATTTCCGGTAAAAGTTACCAGTAATTTATCATTAATGGCACGCTGACTAAAAGAAAAGCGGGCATTTACTCTACTCATATCGTTTCCTATAACAACACCCTGACGATCCATATAGGCAACTGAAGCAACATAATTATGTTTCTCGGCACCTCCTGAAAGGGATAAGCTATGGTTTTGAGTAACACCAGTTCTCATAATTTCACCAAACCAATCGGTATCAGCACCCAAATCCATTCCGGTAATATCTTTACTGTTATCACTGGCGTATTTACGCCACTCAGCACCATTTAATAATTCAGGTTTGTTGGTAACCTGATCAAAAGCAACATAGCCTTCGTAGTTTATCCTGGTATTTGAGGCAGAGCCTTTTTTGGTAGTAATCAGGATAACCCCTGAAGCAGAACGTGAACCGTAAATAGCGGCAGAAGATGCGTCCTTTAAAATACTGATGGATTCAATATCCTGTGGTGCAACCGAATTCAAGTCACCACCAGGAACACCATCAATAACCACAAATGGAGCGCTGCTACCGGTTAAGGAAGATGTTCCGCGTAATCGGATGGTTGCATCGCTGGTTACATCACCGTTTCCTTTAGTAATAACCAAACCGGCGACTTTACCTTGTAATAGGTCGGCAGCATTGGATGTCAACCCTTTATTAAAATCTTTCGAGGTGATATTGGTTACCGAACCGGATATTTCACGCCTTGATTGAGTTCCATAGCCTACAACCACTACTTCATCGAGGCTTTTAATATCCTCCCCTAACGATACGTCAATCACATTTCTTCCCTGAAGGGGGATTTCCTGGCCAGTATAACCAATATAGGAAAATACCAAAATGCTATTTGGATCGGAGACTTCTAGTGCATAATTACCATCCATATCCGAGGTAGTTCCAATGGTTGATCCCTTTACAATTATGTTTACCCCGGGAAGTGATTGCCCTGCGGCATCCGTAACTTTCCCTTTTACTTTTAGCGTTTGCATGCTTTCGAGTGGAGTTAATACTACCAGGTTATTATCGAGTACCCGATAGGTCATTTCTGATGACGAAAGCATTTTTGAAAGAATTTCTTCGACATTTTGATCTTCTGCGACTATATCCACTTTTTGGTCGATATAGTTAAAATTGTCGTTGTAAAAGAACCTGAATTTGCTGTTCTTTTCGAGGATTGTAAACACTTCGCGGACTGTTTTTCCGCGAAAATCGTAGCTGAACTTTGCGTTTTGGGAATATACCGAAGCATAAATGTTCAACGTACAGGCGATAGTTAGTAAAGTTGCAATCTTCATAACACGTAGTAGTTTGTTTAGTTGCCTTTTTGAAGAAAGGTTGTTAGTAATCCATTTCTTTTTCATACTTTTGAATAGTTAATAGTTAGACAATACATTGCCGGTTTGGGTGTTAGCGCACAATCGCCAGCAATATTCGAGTTTAATTGTTAATTTTAGGGGAAGTGGTTGCCGCTACAGCTGCTTCCCTTGTTTTTGTTACGTCATAGGCATATACACATTTAAATTTGACATCTGTATAATTGGTATTAATTATTGTCTTTTAAGTAGCGCTTAAATTTCTTCTTTAATATACTGTTTTCTTTTATGGTAACAAGCTTTCCTTCAATAGTATAATCAATTGGAGCTGAAAGTTTAATCACATCCAAAACCTGTTGCAGGGTTTCGTCGTCGAGGGTTCCGCTAAAGCGGTAATCTTTCACATAATCGCTTTCAATTTCAATTTCCACATCGTATTTCCGCTCCAATTTTATAACCAGACTTTCCATGGCTTCGCCGCGAATAATCATTTGGTTTTCTTTCCAGGCGATATTCGAAGTTGGATCTACTTTCGGGTTTATATACACTTTACCGGTTTCTACCTTTATTTGCGGAGGAAGTTCTTCTTTAAATTTACGAACATCGGTAAGGTCAAACGTGGTTTTTTCTTTCACAAACGTGGCTTTCTGATTTGGTTCCAGAAAAAATTCACTGCTCGAAGTAATTGTTTTACCGCTTTGTATAATAGCAATTTTACCTTCCACAAGCGTCGTTTCAATGGTTCCCTCGTCGCTATATGCTTTTACATTAAAGGCAGTTCCAACAGCTTTAATATCTATATCGGAGGTTTTTACAATAAATGGAATTACATTGTTTTTTGCAACCTTGAAAAATGCTTCGCCATCGAGACTTATATTTCGGTTTTGAATGCTAAAACCCGAATTGTATTTTATTTTACTGCCGGCATTTAGCCAAACATGAGATCCATCGGGCAGGGTAATTTCTGTTTTTGCGCCCATTGGGGCTCTTACTTCGTAGTAAGCTAAAGACAGAACTTGTTGTTTTTTTGAAGTTACTATTTTATGGATAAAAAAAGTCGAAAACAGAACAATTACTGCAATGGCAGCCACTTTTAAAATGGATATACCTGCTTGTTTCAGGCGTATGGCAAAGCTTGGGGCAGTTTTATCGGAAACACCAATTTCATCAATAATATTATTATAAATACTATCGAAATCAACGTCTTTTAATTCGGTATTGGCCGAAAAACTATTCAATCGATCAAATAAAAACTGCTTCACTTTTTCTTCGTTATTTTCCTTAGCAAGCCAGCTAAAGAATTGCCTTTGCTCATCTACTGAGAAGTTCTGGTTTAAGTATCGTTCAAACCCGTCGTTTAAATCGTTCAAACTCATTTTGCGATTTTTGTTTTTAGTAATACAATCGAATTGGGGTAACTACTTACCCGGTTTAAATATTTATTTTTGAGAGGTGCTTTTTTATCAGAAAGTCAGAAAGTCAGAAGACCGAAGTCGGAAGTCGGAAGGCAAAAGGGGAAAGTTGATTTATTTACTTTTTTCTTTGATCTTCATACCCAAAATACACTTTGATTTTAGTTCAGACTTCAAGCCCAAAAATATCCCGCCATTAAATTCTAGTGATATTCTATATAAAGGACAATTTAATATTGTTCAAATATTTCAAATAACAAATTGATTAGCCAAATTAAAGGGGGATGCGAAACTATAAAAAATCATTCTTCAGATTTTCCTTCAAAAACTTAATGGCTTTATATACCTGACTTTCGACGGTTCGGACTGATAATTGGAGTTTCGTGGCTATTTGTTCGTGCGATAATCCTTCGAACCGGCTTAGTTTAAAAATAATTTTACGCTGTTCGGGTAACTGTTCTATTAAATTGTCAATACTTTCCTTCAGGTTACTGTAATATATTTGGTCGAGGGTAGTATTGTCATGTTTTTCGGAAAAAGGATCGGCATCAGTTTGGTCAACCTGAAAATGCCGGCGCTTTAGAATGTTATAAATATGGTTCACTGTAATTTTATACAGATAGCTTCGGATCGATAGGTATTCCTTTATTTCATTACGTCCTTCCCACAATTTTACAAATACCACCTGAACAAGCTCTTCGGCTTCTGATTTGGATTTAAGATACGAACGCGAGAAGCTAAATATTTTGGTAGCGTAAAGGTTATAGAATTCCCTAAAAGCATGCTTATCCCCTGCCTTTATTAGGGAAGCCATTAATGCTTCATCGTCTGTTTTATTAGTAGTCAATTTGTAGGTATAATCGTTCCAAACCTACGTGAAAAAATCCAATTGCACAAAAAGTCTGTAAAAAAGCCTGATATTTTCATTTTTCGAATTGGTTATCAAACAAATTGGATGTGATCATAAATTAATATAATCGAAGAAGTGTAAATTTTTTTTTCTATTTTTGTAGCGGTTAAGTTAATACTAAGGTTTTCTAATGCATTTTTTGCATTAGTTTAAAACACAAATAGGAGAGTGTAGTGATTACCCTTTCCTATTTTTTTTATCCAATCAGAGGTTTAGTTACTTGTTATCAGTATTTTGTAGAACAGATTGAATGTGGAGAAAATAAACGGGTAAAAACAAATCAGAAATAGTACACTTGAAATTATCCAATCTATTTTAACTATAATTTTTATAATTCCGGAAAAGAAGTGCACAATAAGCAAGAAAACTATTCGCAGGGATAATTGTATTGAGAAGAATAGGAATAGACGTAAACCAAAAATATTATTCTCTCTGGCAGCAGGAATGTTTTGATGTAAAATGTCACTAAAACTTCTGGTAAGTCCGCACGATGGGCAGTTTATACCTAAATACTGCTTATGCACACATTTAATAGTTTCAGTATCTGATTGAATAAAGAAGCTGTATACAAAGATTCCAACTATCAGCGCTATAAATACACTATTGAATATCGCATACCCCTTTGTCGACAAATTTTAAGGTTATTAAATGAAATAATAAAAAGCTCCCCGTTTAATTTTTGAGGTCGTTTAATTCCTTTTTATATTTATTATTAATCTCTTCCAGTTTGCGGTGTTGTTCTTTGGAGAGATTAGGAGAGGTGGCCAGTAGTTTAGCATGAACCGCAGCCAGTTTAAGTGCCAGTTTCGAGTAGTGAATAGCTGCCTCCGATTCTCCACTTTTACTCTTTTCAGATATTTTTATAGTTTCTTTTATCAGATTTTCATAATCTATCATTAGCTTCTCAAACTCTTCATCCGATAGTTTTTTGCCAATTTTAATATCGATATGGATACTATCGTCTACGTTTTCCAGTTTATTGAGTACATCCTCCATCTCGGAACCAACCTGATCACCAATGTCTTCAATGTTTTCATCAATTGTTTTTCCGGTTTCTCTTTCAACTTTGTCATCAAACATATTAATCCACTTATCGCCATTCTTTCCAACAGTCGAAACAATAACCCCTTGAAGCAATGCTACCGAACTTCCTAAAATTGAAATTACCAGGGCTGCAATTATTAAACCACGCAAGCCATTCCCTTTTATAGCCTGGTTATAGGCAATAGCGCTTAACGTTATGCCAACTAAACCTGGAACAATAGCAAATATTCCGATACATGGAATAAAACATACCATGAGGGCAATTATTCCCAAAACTAGTCCTGCGATTCCTAGACCCTGACCAGCATTTGTCTTATTTTCAACCATATTCGACAATAAAAAATGATAAAATTGTATTCAAAACTACATAATAATTTCATTTTAACCTTGATATTACAGATGGAAATTATGCATGTTGGTTAGTTTAAGGTTTACTAATTTTAACTCCACCCAAATAAATTTGCTTTCTATCTAAAAACTTCCGAAACTTGCTTAATAGCCACAAATAAAATATTTAAAAAAAAGTATACATTTTTTGTAATTTTTTTAATAATTCAGCGTCTCATTATATAACTCACTTTTAACAACTGCGCAAAACCAGTTTTATGCCTTACCACCAAAATAATTGCTTAACCTTTTCGGTCATGGTAACAAGATACCGAATGGATAGGATTTATAATCCCTCTCTATGAAAATAGAAATTACCGGACTTAATAAAGTATATTCGAATGGCAAGCATGCCCTATCCGACATCAACCTGAGTATCGAAAATGGCATGTTTGGGTTACTTGGTCCAAATGGAGCAGGTAAATCGAGCTTGATGCGTATTTTGGTAACATTGTCCACTCCTTCGGGAGGATCGGTTAAAATTGACGGATATGATTTAATGAAAGAACGGGGCGAAATCCGTAAGATGCTGGGTTATTTGCCACAGGATTTTCGTTTTTTCAGCAATTTAAAAACATGGGAGTTTTTAGATTATGCTGCCGGCCTGGCTGGGTTAAATTCCAAAATAACACGCAGGCAAAAAGTTGACGAATGGCTCGAAAAAGTTGGGTTGTTCGATGCGCGCGACCGGCAAGCCAATAAGCTTTCGGGAGGGATGAAACGCCGATTGGGTATTGCCCAGGCATTGATTGCAGATCCAAAAATCATTATTGTCGACGAGCCCACTACCGGTTTGGATCCCGAAGAACGGATCCGCTTCCGGAATATTCTTTCAGAACTCAGTCAAAAGGAAATTATTATTATCCTTTCCACACATATTGTTGGTGACATTTCGAGTGTTTGTCGCGATTTAGCGTTGCTCAGCAATGGATTTTTAAAATTTAACGGATCGCCCGAAGCGCTTATTGATAAGGCGCGGGGACACGTTTGGCAAGTGCAGGTTTCGGGAATAGATTACGATTTGATGAAAGAAAAATATGCTATCACTTCTACAATTCCATCCGCCGATGGATGGGAAATTCAGTTGGTGGCCGAAAATTTCGCCTATGCAGGTGCAATTGAAATAGAACCAAACCTGGAGCATGCTTATGTATATTTTATGGAATCGTTTATTGACCAATAGAAATTAAACATTTATGACGTTTCATCTCATACGGACCATTGCCAGATACGAAATGCGGACACTACTGCGCAGTTGGTTTTTTAGGATTTTTGTCGGGCTTTCAATTGTTGGTTTGGGGATTTTTAATGTTGCCATGAACCTACAATCGAGCGGCGCTCCCTGGATATACCGTGCTCTCGGGGCTTCTATCCCTTATGCTAATTTAATTATTTTGAACTTGGGGCAAGCCATTGTTGCCGTTTTTCTTGCTTCTGAATTCTTAAAGCAGGACCGTAAAAACGACACCGTTGAAGTAATTTATGCCCGATCGATGTCCAACGGGCAATATATTATTGGTAAAACCCTGGGAATCCTTTCCGTATTTTTTGTTCTTAATCTGCTGGTGTTGCTTATGGGGATTGGTTTTTCCTTTTTAAGTACCGCCTCATCACAAAACGTTGTGTTTTATCTTGCTTATCCGTTACTGATTAGCCTTCCTACACTAGTTTTTATTCTTGGCCTTTCGTTTTTTATGATGGTGCTGGTAAAAAACCAGGCGGTAACATTTATTATTTTACTTGGCTACATTGCACTAAGCATCTTTTACCTCAATCAAAAGGCTTTTCATTTATTCGATTATATTGCCTATCAAGTTCCCATGATGTACTCATCTATTAGTGGTTTTGGCAATTTTACCGAGATTATTATCCATCGGTGCATATACCTGTTTCTGGGAATCGGACTTATTGCTATGACCATATATCTGTTACAACGGTTACCGCAGAACCCAAAACTGGCAATAGTGCCCTTGTATATCGGGATTTTCTTTTTTTTGTTGGGAGGTCTAACTGTATACAAATATCTGGATATAAAGCAAACGGCAAGTGCTTTCAGACAAAGTGCACTGGCAATAAACAACCAATTTGCTACCTCTCCAAGGGCAACTGTTACAGCCTATTCCATAAATCTGGAGCACAGGGAAAATCAAATAGCGGTTGAGGCCAATCTCGAAATTGAAAATCAAACTACTCAATCGCTGGATACGCTTTTTTTTAGTTTAAATCCCGGATTGCTCCTGAATAAAATATCCGTCAACGGTCAATCCTTATCTTTTAAAAGAAACATTCAACTTATTATTGTACCCTTAACGAGCCCACTTCAGCCTCATGACAAATTGCATCTTTCATTCCAGTACGAGGGGGTAATCGATGAGAATATCTGCTTTCTCGATAAGGATCCCAAAACATATGAAGACAATTTTAACCTCGAAGTTTTTACCCTGCGCAAGTCCTATGCATTTTTGCAGAAAAACTATGTATGCCTTACAAGCGAATCGCTCTGGTATCCAATCTCAGGGGTTGGATATTCCTCCACAAAACCAATGTTTTTTAACAGCGATTTTGCCCTATATACCTTAAAAGTAAAAACTACGCCCAACCTTACTGCTATTTCGCAGGGGAAAATATCTCAGCCTCAAAAAGGGGTTTTTGAATTCAAGCCGGAATATCCATTATCTAAAATAAGCCTGGTAATTGGCAACTATAAAAAATATAGTTTAAAAGTAGACTCGCTGGAATATAACTTATTCACGATTAAAGGTGATGAATATTTTGAACCAGGTTTTAAAAATATTGCAGATACATTGCCATTCTTAATACGGGAACTGAAAAAAGAATATGAATTAAACTTGGGCTTGCCTTATCCTTTTAAACGACTAACCCTGGCCGAAGTACCTGTTCATTTTGCATTGGATAACCATGAATATTCCTATACCAGCGATGCTATGCAGCCTGAAATGATTCTTTACCCCGAAAAGGGGGTATTATTTGACGATTCGGATTTTAAAACAAGAAAGGTTCGCATTGAAAAAGAAATGAAAAGGAACAATCAGGAAGCGCTTTCGGTAGAAATCGAATCCCGGATGTTAAAGGATCTTGTGCGGAATAATTTTATTGCCAAGCAAGGTCATTATTACGATTTCGAGACGGTGAACTGGACTACTTATTCCCTGTTTCCTTTATACTACAGTTTTATAACCCAGCTTAAATCCGATACCTGGCCAATATTAAATACTGCTTTTGAGGCGTATGTGATGGAGCGGAATAACAATTTCAGTTCCAATTCGCAATGGTACGAAGGGTTAAGTAAGGACGAAAAGATAAATTTGGAACTTAACAGGTCGTCGTTAAAAGAATTGTTGTCAGCCGGAATACCTCCCATTAAGGACGAACGAAACCCTTTGTTATTGCGGGATATTATGATTAGTAAAGGGAAGCACCTCTTTAATGTGCTGCGGGCAAAGTATGGAGAGGCCGGGCTAGACTCGCTCCTTTATGGCTTGATAAAAAATCATACTCATAAACCTTTATATTATGAGGAATTAAGTTCAGTTTTTGAATCGAAATATAAATTTGACCTTGCCCCTTATATTCAAAACTGGTATACCCAGAAAACATCTCCAGGCTTTTTAATTGATAACATCAGTTCGTATAAAGTGGTTGCCGGAGAAGCTACAAAATTTCAAATCCGTTTTACCGTTTCCAACCCCGAGAAAAGTGATGGAATTGTTACGTTAAGCATCGAATTAAATAATCCCAACCGCGACCAGCGAAACGAAGAATGGTGGGAACGGGATGATTTTAAGGACGATTTTTCACGGAAAATCTTCCTTCCGGCGCAATCATCACGAGAGGTGGGGTATATTTTCGATACAGAGCCAACAAGGATGTCGTTGGTAACACACATCTCAAAAAACCTTCCCACAAATTTGAAATACGATTTCACCGGGTTTAGTGAAACCCGCAATGTTGCCGTGTTAGATACGATTAAAGAAGTTCCGTTTATTTCCGATGCTAAAAAAGATAATGAGATTATAGTGGATAACGAAGATCCTGGTTTTTCAGTAAACCAAACAGGCGATCGGGCGTATCTAAAATCGATCATAAAAAAAGGTGATCAGCCCCGATATCCCTATTCACCCATACGCTCATGGAACCCTCCCGCTGAATGGAAAGCTGTTCTTCATTCTTCCCTGAACGGGAGCTATATCCATTCAGCTTATTACACACGAGGTGGAAACGGCGAACGCACTATCTCCTGGAAGGCCCGCTTACCTGAAAAAACAACGTATGATGTTTACTTTTATCTGGATAAGGCAAATTTTGGATGGCAACGGAATAATAAATCTCCCGAATACAATTTAACAGTTTTCCACGATGGTGGAGCAGAAAAAATAAAACGAAGCAGCGATAATGAAGAAAATGGTTGGATATCCCTGGGAACTTTCACCTTTACTTCCGATTCCGCAAAAGTTGAACTATCAAACCTAACAAATGGCAATATGATTTTTGCCGATGCCGTAAAATGGGTAATAAGTAAATAGTAAAAATAAAAACGACTCAAATATTCTATTCATATGAATCCCGAACTAAAATCACTTCTGAAAAAAAGCTCATTTATAGCTCTGTTATTATTTGTATTCTCCAATAGCTTTGCCCAAAAGACGCTTACTTTGGACGATGCGATGGGCATTGCCATTAAAAACAGTCCCGAAATAATAAAATCGGAGCTCAATATGACCATTAGCAAGGAAAACTTAAAGGCAAGGGAATCTGCTACCAAGTCGTTAATAAAATTTGATGTCACACCATTTGACTATTCGCAAGGACGGGTGTTTGACGATTATTTTTCGAAATACTATACCAACGAGACGAAGAAAGTATATGGTAATCTAAGCGTTTCACAACCTATTTTATTTACCGATGGGCGCATTAGTCTTCAAAATCGTATGGAATTTAAAGATGCATATAGTGAACATTTCGATGTTGCAAGTAATTCTATCGTTTCAACTGGTTCAAGGGGATATAGCAATAATCTGTATTTAAATCTTACACAGCCATTGTTTACCTATAACAAACTGAAAATGGAGATAAACCAGTTGAAGCTTTCGCTCGAAAATGCCACGTTAAGCTATGCCATACAGCGTTTGTACCTCGAAAAACAGGTAAGTATGTTTTTTTACAGCGTGTATCAGCGTCAAATGGCGCTCACCATTGCACAGGATGAATTAAAGAACCAGAAAATCAGTTACGAAATTATTAAAAGCAAGGTTGAAGGAGGTTTGTCGGCCAGAGAAGAACTTCTTCAGGCCGAACTTAACCTGGCTACCAGCGAATCGAACCTACAGAATAAACAGGTCGACCTGGAAAATGCTAAAGACGATTTCCGTCAATATATCGGTATGCCGTTGAGCGAAGAATTTGATATCCTGGCAAACATCGAGTTTTCAAAAGTAACAGTTGAAATGGGCAAAGCCATTCAAAATGGCCTAGAGACCCGTATGGAGCTAAAACAACGCGAAATAAATATTAAAAATAGTAACGACCAGCTTACTATGGCAAAATCGATCAACGAATTTGCCGGAAGTGTTGATCTTTCGGTAGGGTTATTTGGCGAAGATCCCCATCTTCCAAATATATACGATAAACCAACCCGCAGCCCCCAGGTTATGGTTACTTTCAATATACCTATTTGGGATTGGGGCGAACGTAAATCGCGTATTAAAGCAGCCGAGGCAGGAATTAAAATTGAAGAAATAAACCTTTCGAATGAACGCACCAATGTGGAGCTTGCAATTCGTCAAACTTACCGGAGCCTTCAAAACCTCGATATGCAAATTGATTTAGCCAAGCAGAACGAAAAAAATGCACAATTAACCTACGAAATTAACCTTGAGCGATATATAAACGGCGACCTTACCAGTATGGACCTTAACCGGTATCAGAATCAATTGTCCGAAAAAAAGATGAATTTGGCCAATAGCCTTATCAGCTATAAACTTGAGCTGCTGAACATGAAAATTCAGTCGCTTTGGGATTTCGAAAACAACTCTACGTTTGTTCCGAAAGAAATACTGGAGAATATGAATAAGGAAGAAGGTAAACCGTAAATTATGGAATTCTATACTTTAAAACACCGTAGGTGTGAAATATCGGTAGAACATAAGAGTATATTATTGCAATTAGAATGCCGTAGGCATGACATCTTATTTAAATTCCAGTTTAATGGCTAATACCTACACCCAAATTACCATTCAAATTGTATTTGCCGTTAAAGGGAAAGGCAATTATATCAACAAAAAAAATCTAAATGAATTGTATCGATATATGACCGGTATTATTCAAAATAAGAAGAATAAACTATTGGCAATAAATGGCGTTCCAAACCATATTCATATATTAGTTGGGCTTGACCCATCAATGGCTTTATCTAATTTAGTTAGAGATATAAAAAACAACTCATCAAATTTCATAAGTGAAAAGAAATGGGTTCCTGGTAAATTTCAATGGCAAGAAGGGTTTGGAGCATTCTCGTATGCTAGGTCACAGCGTTCGGATGTTATTAACTATATAGAAAATCAGGAAAATCATCACAAAAGTAGATCGTTTAAAGAAGAGTATTTATTAATGCTTCAAAAATTTGACATTGAGTACGATGATAAATATTTATTTGAATTTTATGAAGATGATTTCTAGAACCATACGAAATTCCTATTTCACCCCATACGGGGTTTCTAAATTGGTTTTGACTTGTGCTACCGAGATGACAGCCCTACGGGCTTATTTTGTAACTTACCTAAATAAGTGTCAATTTAAATTACAGTATATTATCAATGTATTATTAGTTACATATCTTTCTTTTTTAATTAAGTTATCATAATGAATATATTTCCAATTTACTATAACTAATCTTAATCAATATCTAAAAACCTAGCAACCCACTTATATCATGAAAAACTCAATACTTTTCCTTATTGCCATCACCATTCTGGCAGCCTGCAACCAAAAACAGGTCGATTTAAGCAAAGACATTACGGTTCCGGTTACTGTTACCGAAATAAAGCCACGTTCCATTGAGAAATACATAGATATTACCGGAAGTGTTAAACCCACCAAGGAAGTACAAATAAAAGCCGATATGACCGGTAATTATTTCCTGCAAACAAATCCTACCACCGGAAGGCCTTTTGCTTTGGGCGATAATGTTCGCGAAGGGCAGGAAATAATACTTTTGGAAGACAAGGAGTACGAAAACAACATCAAATTATCGTCTCAAAAGATTAACCTCGACATTACAAAGCAAGTTTTCGAAAAACAGCAATCTCTTTTCGAGAAAGGCGGTGTAACACAGAGCGACGTTAAAACTGCCGAGATCAATTATATCAATGCTAAATATTCGTACGAAGACGCTCTGCTTCGGCTTCAGAAAATGCATGTGAAAGCTCCGTTTACGGGAGTAATTGTCGATTTACCTTATTATACCCCCGGAGTGAAAATTGATGCCAATGTGTCGTTGGTAAAAATTATGGATTACAGCAAGCTCCAGATGGAAATAAACCTCCCCGAAAAAACTATGGATGCCACAAAAGCTGGTCAGTTGGTAAGAGTTACCAATTATACCCTTCCCAACGATACCTTAACAGGATCCCTGTCTCAGCTTTCTCCGGCTATTGATGCCGACACCCGCTCTTACAAGGGGATTGTGGTTATTAATAACCCCAAATTACAACTTCGCCCGGGGATGTATGCCAAAGGAGAAATTATCGCTGCATCGGCCAATAATACCATTGTAATTGCAAAAGATGTAATTCTCTCAAAACAACGCGGAAACACCGTTTTTGTGGTCGAAAAGGGAATTGCCTATGAGCGGGTTGTTCAGTTTGGCCTCGAAAATCCAAAGGAAGTCCAGATTGTATCAGGTTTAAAAATTAAAGAACGCTTGGTTACCAAGGGGTTTGAAACCTTGCGCGACCGTTCGGCAGTGAAAGAAATGAAATAGGGAAATCTTAATTATGAAGAAATTAGTACAATTCGCAGTCCAATATCCTGTATCAATTTCGATGATTATTATCGGAACGTTGCTGCTGGGATATATTTCACTCGGCAAGCTGAGCGTGGACTTATTTCCCGAATTAAATGCCCCCCGGGTATTTGTTGAACTCAAAGCGGGAGAACGGCCTCCTGAAGAAATCGAAAAACAATTTGTGGAGGGGATTGAATCGCAGGTAATCCGTTTAAAAGGGGTAACCCAGGTTTCGTCGGTTTGTATGGTAGGCACTGCAAGGGTAAAAGTAGAATTTACCTGGGGCACCGATATGGACGAAGCATTTTTGGATATTCAAAAAGCACTGACTCCCTACAGCCAAAATTCGGATATTGAAAATTTCACCATTACCCAGCACGATCCCAATGCATCTCCGGTAATGCTTATTGCACTTTTTCATCCCGAAATTACCGATATGAACGAGCTGCGTAAAATTGGCGAAAATTATATCCGCAATGAACTCATACGTCTCGAAGGAGTTGCCGATGTAAAAATTACCGGTACCCAGGAAAAAGAAATTGTAATAGAAACCGACCCATACCGGTTGGCTGCCTTCGGTTTAACTGCCGATAACCTGGTTCAGCAAATTATGAGTATGAACCGCAATGTTTCGGGAGGAAGTATTGTGGAAATGGGCAAACGATATATTATTAAAGGTACATCGCTCCTCATGAGCGAGCACGATCTCGACAATATTGTGATCACATATAAACAGGGAACTCAGAATGCCTCTGCCATACCTTCCGCTGTAACTTCCCAGGCAGGAAATGTAAATCAGAAAGTCCCGGTATTTTTAAAAGATGTTGCCAATGTAAGTTTTGAAAATAAAAAACCCGGTAACATTGTTCGCATCAATGGGCAACGTTGTGCCGGATTGGCAATTTATAAGGAAACGAGTTACAATACCGTTAAAGCGGTCGAAGAGCTGAACAAATCGCTCGAAACCATTAAAAAAGCGCTACCCGGCTACCAGTTTGTGGTAGTGCAAAATCAGGGGAAGTTTATCAGCAGTGCCATCGATGAGCTTAAATACAGCGCATTAATAGGCGCTTTATTCTCCATTATAGTGCTGTTCTTCTTTCTGAGGAGAGTGGGCCTTACGCTCATTGTAAGTTTTGTTTTGCCAGTATCCATAGTTGCTACATTTACCCTTATGTATTTTTATGGCCTCACCTTAAATATTATGACGCTTGGAGGACTGGCACTGGGGGCAGGGATGTTAGTCGATAATGCGATTGTGATCCTCGAAAATATTTTCCGAAACCTCGAAATGGGGCATTCGGTTAAAGAATCCTGCATAAAAGGAACTTCCGAAGTGGGAGGGCCGATTATTTCCTCCACCATCACCACCATTGTGGTATTTCTACCCATCGTATATTTACATGGAGCTTCGGGGGCACTATTCAAGGATCAGGCATGGACAGTAGCTTTTTCGCAGGTAGTTTCGTTGTTTATTGCTATCCTGGTAATTCCCATGTTGTTCTTCCGGATGTATCATAAAAAACCAAAGATTACTGCCACCAATGCATTGCAATTTAAGTGGTATGCGGGTTTTATTTCGCGTGTACTCCACTATCGGAAAATGGTTTTGTTCCTTTCGCTTCTGTTAATTGTAGCTACAATATTGATTCTTCCTTATGTAGGCAGCGAATTTATTCCGAAAAGTGGCACCAATGAATTTAGTCTCGATATCAAACTAAAAGAAGGGACACAGTTGGAACGTACTGAAGGAGTGGTGAAAAATCTCGAAGCCATGCTTTCGGAAACCCTGAAAGATAAAGCTGAAAACATCTATTGTCAGATTGGGCCTGCTGAAAATGCCACTTCCGAAAAAACAGTTTTTCAGAATGAAAATACCGCAACCGTTAAAATTAGGTTAAAACCCGAAGCTGTAAAAGAATCGGAGGCAATAATTGCTCGTATTGGCGAAATTACCCAAAAAATTCCCGATGCCGAGATTTCACTGATTCGCGACGAAACTGCCCTTCAATCGACTCTGGGAACGGAAGAGTCGCCGCTTGTAGTGGAGGTAAAAGGCAAAGACATAAAGGTGCTGGATGAAATAACCACCACCATTAAACAAAGTTTATCAGACATTTCGGAGATTTATAACCTAAAAACCAGTATTGAAGAAGGAGCCCCGGAAATTGACGTGGTTATAGACCGCTATAAAGCCGCCATGTATAACCTCACTGCCGAGAGTATTACCTCGCAGCTAAAAGATATGCTGATGGGGAAGAGTGCAGGAAAATTCGATAATTCCGGGGAGTTAAACGATATCACGGTTCGGCTACCCGACATCAGTCTGTCGGAGTTTAATTCCATTATACTGAAAAGCGGCGATAAGCAAGTGCCACTCTATGAAATAGCCCGCATCGAAAAGTCTGTTTCTCCCAAGCAGTTACTCCGCAATAATCAAAGCCGTATTGGATCTATTACGGCTGATATTGCCGGGAACGTAGCCTTCGACAAAGTAATTTCCAAGGTAAAGGGCAAGTTGGCAGGTATAACTCCTCCTGCCGAATATCAAATAAAAGTAACCGGCGAGGAAGAAAAACGAAAGGAAGCGATGGCAAGTCTTGGTTTTGCATTAATCCTGTCGATTGTATTGGTTTATATGGTAATGGCCTCTCAGTTCGAATCGATTATTCATCCTTTTACCGTTTTGTTAACCATTCCATTGGCAGGGGCTGGTTCTATCTGGGCTTTCTTTATTTTGGGGATGTCGCTCAACATTATGGCTTATATCGGTATCATTATGTTAGGCGGTATTGCTGTAAGCAATTCCATTCTATTGGTCGATGCCATCAACCAGTTCAAAGAGCAGGGAAGTCCGCTTCGGGAAGCAATTATCCAGGCAGGACAAAATCGTATCCGCCCCATCCTGATGACCAGTTTATCGTCTATTTTAGGATTATTACCGTTAACACTTGGTATTGGAGAGAGCTCGGCACTGCGAGCACCAATGGCTATTGCCCTTATTTCGGGGTTAACTGCTTCAACGGTGATGTCGCTGGTAGTAATTCCTTGTGTTTATTATGTGTTCGATAGAAAGAAAAAGGTATCGCCTGTTCCACTAAACGCTTAAACTTCGGACATGAATTTTATTATCAAGCGAAAGATATTTATTGCGATGCTATTCACAGCGCTCACTATGCTGGGGATTTTCTCTTACCGGCAGCTTCCGGTTGAGCTATATCCAAGCACGCAAATTCCATATTTATTTGTTCAGGTTTCGACCCCGCTCGAAGTCGATCCAAAATACATGGAGAGCCAAGCCATTATTCCGTTGGAAGGCGCTATCGGAACATTAAAAGGAGTAGATAAAATTGAATCGACGGCCGACCAGCAACAGGGATTTATCCAAATATCGTACAGCCCATCTACTAACATCAAGTTCGCCTATCTCAAACTCATCGAAAAGATTGAAGAAGCGAAGAAAACCATACCTGCAGATTTTTATGTTCAGGCATTAAAATTCGACATTGAGCAGCTCAACAATACGCTCATGAAGCTTCAGGTTCGTGGAGGGGGTGGGGTAAACCGGGTGAGACAGGTAGTAAACCGCGAAATTCTAAACCGGATACAAAATGTAAATGGAGTTGCCAATGTTGCTGTTTTTGGAGGTCGGGAAAAATCGCTCGAAATAGTATTACGCGAAGATGTTTGTAAGGCCTATGGAATAAGACCTTCGGATGTTAAGACTGCCCTTAACAATAACAGTCGTGCCCGAACATTTGCCGGAAAAGTCACCCAGGACAACCAACTGGTTTTTGTGAATGTAATATCGGATTATGCCGATGTTGCCAATATTCAGGACCTGGTGATTAAAGAGCCCGGCGGTATTAAGCTGAAGGATATTGCCGATATAAATTTTGGGGTAAAAGCTCAGGAATCGTATAGCAGGGTTAACGGAAAGGAAGCTGTTACCATGCAGCTAACCCGCGATACCCAGTCGAATATGATTGACCTGGCCAACAGGGTGAAAAAGGAAATTGATGTGCTTAATCAGGAATTGAAAGGAAAAGATATCGAGATTTCGATTGAGGAGAATTCTGCCGAAACCATGGAAAAAAACATCAGCCTGATTATGGAACTTGCCCTGATAGGAGGGTTACTGGCTATTTTTGTGCTTTGGATTTTTCTCCGAAACCCAACCCTGGTAGTTGCTATTGGATTCGCGATTCCTATTTCGATATATACTGCTTTTAACTTCTTTTATGCTTACGGAATCACCATAAATAGCCTCACCTTGCTTGGTATGGCCCTGGCAATCGGCATGCTGCTCGATAACAGTGTGGTGGTTATGGAGAATATTTACCGGCTGGCTGCTAAAAAGGTCGACATAAATACAGCCGTGATACAGGGAACTTCTGAGGTTTGGCGGTCAATTCTGGCAGCAACCCTTACTTCAACCATGGTTTTTCTGCCTTTTGTTTTTTCTACCAACTTTTTAGTGGAAGTACTTGGTAAACATGTGGGGGTATCGATAATTTCGACATTGCTGGTATCCCTTTTAGTGGCACTCTTATTAGTGCCTATGATTACCCATACGTTTCTGAAATACCGGAATAAAGATAAGCCAGTTCAGTTCGAAACTATTTCGTATCACAACCGGGTTATTCAGATATACATGGTGTTGCTGAAATCGTGCATGCGATTTCCGGCGCGAACGGTAATGGGTGCCTTGGGGATTTTTTTTCTTACACTGCTTATCAGTCTTGGAATTAGTTTTATAAATTCTACCGAGCCCGAGGTGGTCAACCTTTCGCTATATGTGAATATGCCGGGAGGTACAACGCTCGACAATACCGATAAGTTGGTATCACAAGCTGAAAAACGACTTGAGAAGTTAAAGGAAAAGAAGGAATATTTTAGCCAGATATACGAAGAAGAGGCTGTTATTACTATTACCCTGGTAAAGGATTTTAAAAAAGTCCGCAATTTTTCGATCCCCAAAATCAAGCAGGAAATAATGAATAGCATGGATGATCTAAATCCTGCTGATTTTTCGTGGGAACCTCCTATTTCAGGAGGACGTTTTGGAGGAGGTAGAGGCGGCGGCGGTGGTGGCGACCTGGGCTTTGAGGGTTTAATGGGAATAGGCAGCAAAACCGAAAAAGTGGTTATCAAGGGCGAAAACTACGATCAGATTGTTACACAGGCCAACCTGGTAAAGTATTATCTGTCGCAGCAATCGTCCATTACCAATGTCAACATAAACATTCCCGATGCACGACCCGAAATACTGATGAATTTCGATAAACAACTCATGTCGCTGTATAACATTCAGGCGAGTAGCGTATTATCAGAGTTGAATTCTTTTCCACAGGAATTTTCAAGTGGTACTAAGTTTAAGCAAGGAGTAGATGAATACGATATTCAAATAGTAACAAAAGCTCCTGTCAAGCAGGAAGACCGGGATTTGAACGATTTAAAACATCTCCCGGTAAGAGGAAGTGATGCATCGGAGTTTGAGTTGCAAAACATTGCCAATTTTAACTTTACTACGGGTCTCTCTTCGATAAAACGAACCAATCAGGAGAAACAGCTGGAAGTAGTTTATTCATTTATTAGTGAAGTGCAGGACGAAAAGGATCTGCTCACTGCATCGCGGTTGGAGGTAGATAATCTTGTTCAAGGTATCCGGCTTCCTTCGGGAATTGCCGTGGAGGTTATTCACGAAACACAGGATTTGAGCGATTTTTACTTTTTAATCGTTGCCGCGCTGTTTTTGATTTATATGATTTTGGCCTCGGTATTCGAATCGTTTTCTACTCCGGTGGTGTTGATGTTCTCTATCCCACTGGCTGCGATTGGATCGTTAACAGCCCTGATTCTAACGGGTAATTCACTGTTAAATGCCAATACACTTACTGGTTTTATTATATTAATTGGGGTAGTTGTTAATAATGGCATTATCCTGATTGACTATTCCAATGTTTTGCGGAGGCGAGGCTATGGATCTTCCCGGTCGCTTATGATGTCGGGACTGGCAAGGGTAAGGCCTATTTTGATTACTTCGTTGACAACAGTTATTGCCCTCTTTCCGCTAGCTATGGGAAAGGCCGAATACGTTACCCAAATTGGGGCTCCCTTTGCCATCACCGTGATTGGTGGTCTTGGATTAAGCACCCTGTTGACCCTGGTATTTATTCCAACGCTGCATACCGGTTTACAACAATCTCTTACCTGGATATACCTGCAAAAGGCATTGACTAAAATTAGTATGATAGTTGTTTGTGCAGTGGGAGGATATTTGATATACAAGAAGGTAGATAGCCTTGTATGGCAAATTATCGATTATATTTTACTGGTATTATTGGTTCCGGCAAGTTTCTACTTTGTTCAGAATAGCTTGCGCAAAGCAAACGAGAAGCTAATAAGGGAAGATGCCCCTTTAAATATTACGGTTCGAAATCTGGTTAAAATCTACGATCGCGACACCCGTTTTGTCCGGGAGTGGAAATCGGGGATGAAAATTAGGGAACGCTTGGGAATAGAACGTAAATATGTACGGTTAAAGGATATGGATTATTTGCTCTGGCAATTGCCACTACTAGGCTTCATGGTATATTTCATCTATTTCTATCTCGAAAGTGGTTTTTGGTCGTTCCTTTTGCCGGTGGCCTTGCACATTGTTTCGCTCCAGGCCCTTTCGCCCATAAAAAAGTATACTGCCTGGTTAAAAGACCAGAATGGAAATAAATGGGGCTTCCGGTTGGCAAATTGGACTTATAATCTGTTTTTCTGGGGATTTCCTGCATTCGCTATGTTTCTGTTTAAAGCAAAGTTTGGTTTGCTGGTACTTGTTATTCCTGCATTGGTGGTGTGGTATCTTATAATGATGATTATAGTAACATCCAACAAGCTCTATCGCGAAAAAGTAGTTGTAACCCGTCTGCAGGGGCGTTTTAAAGGAATTCGCAAATTCTTTTATCGCTTTGTGATGGTAATTCCGATAATTGGAAAGAAAAAAGTTCCCTTTAAAGCTTTGAAGGGTGTTTCGTTCGAAATTGAAAATGGTATGTTTGGTTTGTTAGGGCCAAACGGTGCCGGGAAGTCGACCCTCATGCGCATTATTTGCGGAATACTTGAACCCAGCTATGGGCAAATTACCATTAACGGGATAGATGTTAAGGAAAAACGCGAGGAATTGCAGGGATTGATTGGCTACTTACCACAGGAATTCGGTATGTACGAAAACCTTTCGGCTTACGACTTTCTACATTACATGGGAATCTTAAAAAAGCTTTACAATGCAAAACTTCGCGAAGAAAGGGTAAATTATGTATTGGCAGCGGTACACATGGCTGCGCACAAGGACGAGAAAATAGGATCTTTTTCAGGTGGGATGAAACAGCGCATCGGGATTGCCCAAATTCTTCTTCACCTTCCGCGTATACTGGTGGTTGATGAACCTACCGCAGGGCTAGATCCACGGGAACGAATCCGCTTCCGGAACTTGTTGGTAGAATTAAGCAAGGAGCGGATTGTAATATTCTCCACCCATATTATCGAAGATGTTGCCAGCTCGTGTAACCGGGTGGCTGTGGTAAAAAGCGGCGAATTAAAATACCTGGGCGAACCGGTACATATGGCACAAATTGCTGAAGGCAAGGTATGGACAGCCGATTTAAGTATCGAAACATTCGAAGAGTTTAAAGAGCAATTCACCATTATTCATCACATGCGTGACGGAGATAAAATAAAGGTCAGGTGCATGGCTGGCAGCTGTCCGATTGAAGGAGCCCGAACGGTAAAGGCAAACCTCGAAGATGCCTATTTATGTTTGTTAAACCAGAATCTTTCTTAAAACATATGGCAGGAAAGGGTTTGGCAATTATGCAAAGGTTTATATTGATATGGATTGTAAAGGAAAAATGAACTGAAGATATAATTTAGCCATTTTTCATCAGATTAATTAAATTTGTAAAAAATAAGGTTATGACTGATTTAGCGTTGAAATTTAATTTGTTAGATCCTTCTGCTAGGAAAGAGGTTATCGATTTTATGGATTTTTTGTTGACAAAAGAAACTAAATCTAAGAAACCTCTTACAAATTATAAAAAGAAAATATTAAAGGTCTCCGTTTGGAGCGATTCCAATATTGATTTAATGATTCTATGAATACACAGGAACAACTTAAACTAGTCCTCCATATTGTTAGCTATAACCTTAAGATTGTGTTTGGCAATAAATTTATTTATTTCCTGATAGCCGCATGGCTATTTTTCCTCACAATTATTGGTATAATGCTGTTTTCGGACGGTCAGGCCGAAACATCCGATATATATGATTTACTTATTCTCCCCGGTATTTTGATGATGTTTTACCCCATTGTTTATAACATACAAAGCGATAAAGATACCCGCATGCTTGAGATCATTTTCGGAGTCCCGAATTATCGTTATAAAGTATACATTATCCGCTTTGCAATAGCATTATTGTTACTGTCGTTATTATTGATAATGATGGCAGGTTTTGCGTGGTTTTCGGTTGTAAAAATCCCCATTTTCGATATGGTGTTTCAGTTAATGTACCCATTATTTTTTCTGGCTTCCCTTACCTTTTTGCTAACTACCCTTGTACGAAACGGCAATGGCACTGCCGTAGTAATGGTAATCATTGGTTTGGTCTTTTTCATCCTGAACGAGCCCCTCGAAAAAAGCAAATGGAACTTATTTTTAAACCCTTACAAAATTCCTTCGGGAATGAATCTAACGATATGGGCTAGCGTTATCTACCAAAACCGACTGATGATGATGATTGGCGCCATTGTTACAATCCTTTGGGGATTGACCAATTTGCAGCAAAGGGAGAAGTTTGTTTAGATAGTCTGGTTCCAGATAAAGGCTACAACTAATTGGAAACGGCTTTGGAATAAAGAGACAATAATTTTGAAGTTCGAATAAACTCTTCTGTATTGATGATCCAAATTTATTACTCAAACTATCTATTATGAAAAACAGTTGTTATTTCATTTTCTTCTTATTAGCCTATTATACAAGTGTCCATGGTCAACAGGTTATTCATTCGGGTAAGAAGAACATCTCAGTTATTATTAATGGAAGTTTATCAAATTGCAGTATCTCTCCAGAAAGAGATCCCGATAGGCTATTAGTTTATTGCTCCATAGAAAAAAATGAAGTTGTATTTAAGACGGATATTGATACCGCAATTTTTTCAATCTCAAAGAATGATACTATAAAACTTGAAATAATTCTAAACTTAAAAGATACAGCTCATACCGAGATAATTGGCGTTAAGGATTTACCTGATAAAATCCCTTCAGAAGAAAAACAATATTGGCTCAGCCAAGTTTGGTCTGAAACAAAATACAATTTTGTAAATATCGATAAGCTTAAATTCAATTTGGACAGCCTTTATAAAACCTATATACCAAAAGTTTTAGCTACGGAAAACGACTTTGAATACTATCGGGTTTTGCAAAATTTCTTAGCTTCTTTAAATGATGCGCACTCGCAAGTGGTAGACAATGGCCAATTTTATCCTTACACGGACTATATACCAATGTCATTGAAGGATTTTAATAAAAAAGTGTATATAACAAGAGTTCGCAAAACACCTGAACTTGATTCAACATGGGTTGGGGCTGAATTAATTGAAATAGAAAACATTCCAACTAAGAAATTTTTAGAAACAAAAATTTTCCCTTTTATTTCAGCATCAACTGAGCAACATTTGTGGATGCAAGGGATTGCTAAAATTCAAAGTGGTTTAAAATGGCAGTCCTTTTATGCAACCATAAAAAAGGTTGACGGTAAAGTAATAAAAATAAACGTTCAACGAAATGGAGAAACAACACGAACCGATAAAGACCAATATTGGGGGCCAAGTTTTAATAATTCGAGAAATATTGTTGATTTAAAATGGATGGATAATAATATTGCACTTGTTAGTTTTAATAGGTTCTCGCCTGAAGAAAAGGCAATTAAAGAATTCGATAAAATTAGTAAGGAACTTGATAAAGCAAAAGGAGTAATAATTGACCTTCGCAATAATGGCGGAGGTTCAACTGTTGTTGCATTGCATTTACAAAAATATTTGACTAAAGAAGACTATTTTCTGAATTATGCATGGGAGACAAGAACAAATGACGGAGTTCGAAAAGCAAACGGAAACTGGAAGGATGAATATAAATCTTACTATTTAAATCAAGCATATCGTTTTGAAATGCCTGATACAATATCTGTTTCTGATACCATTAAAAGAATAATGTGCCCAACAGCAATATTAATTGGACGCTTCACTTTTTCAGCTGCGGAAGATTTTTTAGTTAACATATTTGAAGTACCAAAGAGACCAATATTAATCGGTGAAGAAACGGGAGGCTCAACAGGTTCTCCATTAGTTGTATCAGGCCTGCCAGGAGGTGGTTATGCCAGGATTTGCACCAGACGAATTTGCTATCCAATAAGTGGAAAGCGATTTGTAAATTCCGGAGTGAAACCCGATATTGAAGTAAAGCAGGCAATAAATGATTATTTAGCTAATAAAGATGTCGTTCTTGAAAAGGCATTCAAAGAAATAAGTGAAGTTATGAAATGACCTATTTTACATTTATAATGGTGATTTTTAAAGTAATAGATTTATGTATCAGATTCTAAGTCAATAGCTGCAAACCTAAAATTATAAGGGTTGCTGCGTCAAAAAGATTAACACAAAAGCCTTAGTATATGAAGGAAAGTTGTATCTATTGACGCATAAATCCATTTTAAAAGATTAATGGTTTTCATTGGAAAGCTGATACTTTCTAATGAAAACCTTATATTGCTGCATAAACTGATTAAAGAAATAATTATCGGCATATTTTTTGATTAACAAAACCGGCAAATCGAATAACCATACCTTGAAAGATATCCTAACTGAACTCGTAAATCGTAAAAGAAATTCCAACTATTGTTTAAACCGATAATCCAATTGAACCCAAATTACCACTCTATGAAAACAAACATCCTTATTATTGCCTTTTCCTTTTTGGGAATGATGCTTGTAGCACAAGAAAATAATCCGTCGAAAAAAATTGAAATGAGAACTGGAATTATAGTACATGATAATTCTTTTAACGTAGATACCGGGTTTTATAAAATCAATTTAGATGTTAATACACTTTTGGGGTTTAAAAATGAAGTTCTTCTTCCAACTAAAAAGGAGCATGTAAAAATTTTGATTGGTTTTTTTCTTCAAACGGGCAAGTCAAGTAAAAGCTCTGAATTTTCTCAAAGATATGATGGCACTATATTGTCTAAACGTCAGATAAATAATGGTGGAATATATGTAGGCGCCTGTTTTACGAAAGGAAAAACCTTTGGATTTAGCTCCAGTTTTTCTTTAGGAATGAACTATTACGAAAACAGCATAATTCTTAAGGATGAGGATGGTTTGGGCTTATATGAGGATAAATATTCTGAAACCAAAGCTTTATCAATGGGTGCCCATATGTCTGTTGGCCCCTATATTCAGCTTAAGAACACAAAAATAAACCTCTTGCTTGATGGATTGTGTACCGGAAACAATAAATTTATGCATTATACCTATGGTGGTAGTTTATTAATCAGTTATTTGTTATAGCATTAATACTATTAGGGAAAAATAAAAACTCCTCTTAAAACATCATTTTATGAGGAGTTTTTATTTCGTGAAGATTAGGTAGACTTGAAAGCTTTTGGCAGTATTTTTTCAATCTCTACTTCCCTCCAGCCGGTAAATTCTTTAACCAATAGTCGGCCATGCTTCTGTAAAGGTGCAAGGTTGTGTTTTCCCGCTCATAGATACCATGTGAGCGCATTGGATAGGCAAGCATACTGAACAGTTTATTTTGTTTGATAAGTTCGTTCACCAACCGCTCACAGTTTTGGTAATGCACATTGTCGTCGCCGGTGCCATGCACAAGTAAGAGCTTTCCCTGAAGTCCAGCTGCAAAATTTATAGCGGAGCCATTTTTATACCCTTCGGGATTAGTGGTAGGTAATCCCATATAGCGCTCCTGATAAATATTATCGTATAAAAGCTGATCGGCCACAAACGCTACGGCAATACCAGTTTTGTAAATTTCGGGATTACGGAACATACAGTTCAGGGTCATGGAACCGCCACCACTCCAGCCCCAAACACCAATACGGCCCATATCGACAAAGCTAAATTTTTTGCCAACAGCAGTTGCCGCAGCAGCCTGGTCTTTGGTGGCTATAATTCCAATCTGGCCATAAATTGATTTACGCCATTCGCGGCCCCGAGGAACATTGGTTCCTCTATTATCGATACTCATTACAATATATCCCTGATTGGCCATGTATTGGTCCCACAGCTCTCCGCCACTCCAACTATCCTGCACGGTCGATCCTGCAGGTTCACCGTAAATATTGTAAATAACGGGGTATTTTTTAGTAGAGTCAAAACTGGCTGGTTTAATCATCCATCCATCCAGCATAATATCTCCAATGTCCACCCTGAAAAATTCTTTTTGACTTAATCCCAACTTGGCATAATTTTCTTTCGCAGCCTGGTTCGATTCAAAAACCCGAATTTGTTTGTGGTCGGGTAACGATATCATTTCATAAAAAGGAGGATTGGAATGGTTTTCGAACACATGGAGGGAGAATTTTGCATTGGGAGAAATCGTATACCGATTCTGTCCCGACTGGTCAACCGGACTTACACGTTGGGCTTCGCCTTTGCCATCGATACGACTTCGGTAAAGGTAGCGCTGTGTAAAATTCTCGGGAGTGGCTATATAATAAACATATCCTCCTTTTTCGTCGATACGGCTGATATTTACCACATCAAAATTTCCTTTGGTAATCAACGAAGTACTTTTTCCATCGCGCGAAACTGAGTATAGGTGTCTCCAGCCATCGCGTTCACTGGTCCAGGTGAAATATTGATTATTACGGAGCCATTCAATATTGTCGTGAATATCTAAAAATGCCTTGTCCGTTTCGGTAACTATGGTTTTTAGAGCCATCGATTGAGCATCGCCCAGCCAAACGGTATTGGTATTCTGAAGCCGGTTTAATTGCTGGATCATCACTTCGTTCGAGTTAGGGATGAAATCCATTCGGGCTAAATAATTATTTCGGGGATCTCCCGGGATATTGAACCATTTGGTTTCTCCCCCTGTTGTAGCTACCATCCCTACTTTACAGGATGAGTTTGTGGTGCCAACCTTTGGATATGGGATAGGAATAATTTCGGGATAAATAGAATCGAGGTTGTTGATGATGGAGAAAACACCCGTTCCTTTGGTGTCCAATTGCCAATAGGCAATCGATTTTCCATCGGGGCTCCATCGGAAACCATCCCGGCAATCGAGCTCTTCCTCATATACCCAATCGAATGTGCCATTGATAATGTTGTTTCCTCCATCGCTGGTAAGCTGGGTGATGGAACCAGAGGCCAGGTCTTCGACATAAATATTTTGTTGCGAAACATATGCTGCTTTCGAGGCATCGGGCGATAATTTGGCAAACATCAATGTTGCTTCAGGAAGTGTTTTTCCTAGTTGTTGTAAGCTATTTGTTTTCAGGTTCAATGCCCAATAATCGCCCTTGGTGTTATATCGCCAAACCCGTTTGGTATTTGTAAAGATCAGTAATTTTGAATTATCGGAGCTCCAGCTATAATCTGCAATTGTTAAAGGTTTGTCTTTCCCCGCAGGAGTTAACAACTGGGCATTAACCAAAATCTTTTTTTCACCGGTAACAGCGTCGTTAAAAACTATATCCCGCCCTTTTTTCTCTGCATTAGCCTCAAGGGTGGTATAGCCATTGCTGTCTTTCAGCCAGCGAACGCCGCGCATTCCTTTGGCACCAATTATATCTTCGGTAAATATTTTTTCAATGGTAAGAGCGAGCGGTTTTTCCTGTGCAATAGCGTTTAAAATAATTACGAAGGAAAGAAAGGTGACCAGCCGATGTCGTAGGTTCATAGCAGTTTATTTAGGGTATAACTCAAAGAGATTGGAAGTTTTACAAATATAGTTTACAAAGCGATTTCACCAAATGATTTTTAGCGAACCAAAATTTTGAAATATGGCAGCAACTTTTAAAAATAAGATTATTAACGAGTTCTTCCTATTTCTAATGATGGAGATAATTTTCGAAGATAGGAATCGCCCTTTGCTCTGGTATCGGTGATAACCATGTAATAGTTTCTTAAATATAAATAACTTCAATACATTTGAATATAATAATGTTACACTATGAATGAAGGAGCTGTTATTATTGCTGTCCAACGAAAACGCATGTTAAGGGCTTTTCAAAGGGCAAATGCCATTAGTCCTGATAAATCGATAAACCCACAAGAACACGGTATCCGCATGGGGTTTATATTTAAGAGCCTGGTTCGGCAAAGGGTTATTGTCCAGACAAGTACCTCAAAATATTACTTCAACCCGGAAAGAGAAAGAGAAGTCCGGCAAATAAAGCTTCAGGTTGTTGCTGCAATAATGGTAATTTTTATTGCTGTTGCAATTATATTGTTTTTTGTGCATTGACAATCTTTTGCATAGTTGGAGGTATCTATCAATATTGTATATTTCGTTTCGAAAAACTTTTCGAAATACAAAGGAATTGATATTTATGCTTTAGGAAACGAAACCAGTTACAATGGATAAAAGCGCAATAGTTGTTGGTGCAGGAATTGGAGGGATTGCAACTTCCATCCGGCTTGCCTGCAAAGGCTATAAGGTATCGGTGTTCGAAACTGCCCGTCAGGCCGGAGGAAAACTAAACGAAACACATCACAACGGATTTCGGTTCGATATGGGACCGTCCTTGTTTACACTTCCAAATCTTGTAACAGAGCTTTTTGAATTATGTGACGAGCGGCCGGAGCAATATTTTCAATACACATCGCTCGATATTATTTGCCGTTATTTTTATACCGATGGCTCGAGTATCAATGCCTATCAGGATGTCGAAAAATTTGCAAACGAAATTCAGCAGGTTACCGGCGAAAAAAAATCGGGGGTATTGCAATTTCTATCGCGAAGCAGGGAACTTTACGAATTAACAGCTCCTGTTTTTATTTTCAAATCGTTTCACAAGGTCTCTACCTTTTTGTCGAAAGCCTTTTTCAAAGCGCTGTTGCACATATACAAGCTCGATACCTTTCGCACCATGCACAATGCCAATGCATCGTGGTTTTCGGATTCCCGGGTAGTTCAGCTTTTCGATCGGTACGCAACTTATAATGGGTCAAATCCATATAAGGCACCGGCTACGCTCAATGTTATTCCTCATCTGGAGCACTCTGTCGGGGCATATTATCCAACCGGCGGAATGTATCGTATAGCACAATCGTTGCTATTGCTCGCCGAGCGGCAGGGAGTTACTTTTCACTTTCAAACTCCGGTTACAAGAATTCTAACTTCTCATCATAAAATAGTGGGAGTGGAGGTAAGCGACCGAAGGTACAAAGCCGATGTGGTTGTTTCGGATGTCGACATAGTTTCGGCTTATAAACTACTCGGAAAACAAATTCCACAGCGGTATATAAAACACGAGCGTTCCAGTTCTGCCTTGATTTTTTATTGGGGAATCGACAAAGCTTTTCCGGAGCTGGAGTTGCACAATATTTTATTTTCGGGAAATTATCCGGAAGAATTCAGGTGTTTATTTAACACAAAGACTGTTTATAGTGATCCTACCGTCTATTTATATATCAGTAAAAAGAAAGAGGAGAATGATGCACCTGTGGGATGCGAGAATTGGTTTGTCATGATCAATGTCCCTGAAAATATTGGGCAGGATTGGGATTCTATTGTTGCCGTATCCCGGAAACAGATCATTCAAAAAATCAATACCCTTTTGGCAACCGATATCGCGCAGCATATAGTATTCGAAAAAATGCTGGATCCTCGAAGTATTGAGTCTGGAACATCATCTTTTCACGGTTCTCTATACGGAAATAGTTCTAATGGGAGGTTTGCGGCATTCTCCCGCCACCCTAACTTCAAAAGATCAATTAAAGGACTTTACTTTGCCGGAGGAAGTGTCCATCCGGGCGGAGGAATTCCCCTTTGCCTCGCATCGGCCAAAATAATAGATGAACTTATTGGTAAATAGGTTCTTTTGTAATAACTTTTGATTTTTAATTGTGTTTTTACAATTATCAAATAGTATATATTAGTCAATGTTGTTTAGTTAAAGATATTCGACCCCGGCTGATCAAACATCGATTTTTAACTAAACGACATTGATATATTAGTACTAATTCATTTTCTGCTTTTTGGAAAGATGAATTTAAACTGATGCTTATAACTGGAAGCAATGCTTTATAAAAATTAAACTATAGATATATGGAAACAAGAAAGCGGTTAGTCTCGATTATAGTTTTAATAGTGTTAGTAATTCTTCCTGCCAAAGCGCAAGAAAAAAGAGATAGCATTCCCCTGTATCAGGTAGAGACCATGGATGGAAATATCTATAACGGCACTATTATTTCGAAAGATGAACAGCTTCTGGTGCTAAAAACCGTTAATCTGGGAGAAATAAAAATTCCGGTGTCTACGATTAAGAAAATCGAGGAGCTTATTCCTACACAGATTAAAAAAGGTGAAGTTTGGTTCGAAAATCCGCATGGAACAAGGTACTTTTACTTGCCAAACGGATATGGACTCCGGAAAGGGGAAGGATATTACCAAAATACCTGGGTAATGTTTAATCAGGTAAGCTATGGAATTACGAATAATTTCAGTTTAGGGGCTGGGTTAGTACCTACGTTTTTGTTTGGAGATAATGGCGTACCGCTTTGGATAACCCCAAAATTTTCTTTTCCCATAAAAAAGGATAAGTGGAATTTAGGTTTGGGAGCCATTGCCTTTAAATATTTTACTAGTTCATTTAATTCACCAACAGTGGGAATTGTTTATGGAGTATCTACTTTTGGCCCAAGCGATAAAAACTTTACGGTTGGAGCCGGCTATGCTTTTGCGGATGGCGAGTTTACAAGCAGACCAATTGTTTCGTTTGGAGGAACCTATCGAACCGGGAAACGACATTACCTGGTGACAGAAAATTATATATTTTTTGGCGATGGAGAATCCTTAGCGCTTATTTGGTTTGGAGGCAGATTTGTCAGCAAACATCTGGCAATCGATTATGGTCTAATTACTCCTGCAGGCCCTCAGGTTCAACAGTGGGTAGGCATTCCATGGCTGAGTATAACCGTACCTTTTGGGAATGTGCAACCGTTGAAGAATTAAGTTGGGGGTTACGGGATGTAAAGAGTTACGGGTTGCGGGTTGCAAGATAAAGGTTGCGGGATATAAATAGTTGCGGGTTACAGGTTGCAAGATACAGGTTGCGGGATTTAAATAGTTACGGGTTGCAGGTTCAAAATGCAGGTTGTTCTTTACTTCCGTCTCCCGACTTCAAACTCCGTCTTCCAACTTTCTCTCCGTTTTTTCTTCCGTCTTCGGTCTTCTGACTACCGACTTATTACTTACTACTTCCGACTGCCACTTCCTTTTGCCCCAATTTCCAGGTTACTTCCACATCCCAGTTCGACCGCACCGTAATTATATCCTTAAAATATTCAACCTTCTCCGGTTGTATTTTTTTGAGGTAATTGCCCGGAGTCCATTTTCGATTATCATTCGTGTCGAAAATTACTTTGAGCATGTATTTGCCGGGAGCCAGGTAATCAATGGTGACCAGCTTGTCTTCTTTCAGAAAATAGGTTTTAATGAGGGCTTCCTTGTCGTCCATTACCTGTAAAATAACATTTCCTTTAACATCTTCTAATTTAGCTTTAATCGCCCCATAAAAATCATCTCTCTGAGCATTAAATTTTACCCCCAGCGAATCGTTGTAAGTGTTATAAATTGAACTTACTGCCAACGAATCAAATACCAATGTATACGCTGTTCCCGACGAGGGCGTAAAATTGATCCGGAACTTTCTGAAATCAGCAGAATCCTTGTTAACAGTATATTTAACAGGGGTCGAAACAGTATCTTCCAAATAGGTAAAATAGATTTTAGTTTTATCAATGCTATCAATAGGCTGGTCGGCAATTACAACAATTTTATTGTTAAGGTCGAATCCATCCCTGGCATTCGAACTAATGGACAGCTTCTGTATCTCTTTATTTGCTAATTTTTTACTTCTTCGTTGCTCTGCTTGCGGAGCTTTATATACCATCCTCAAGGTATCAAATTTAGGTTGAAGGGTATTGGTAGAATCGAGCATGGGGTAAACAAGCACAGTTTTTAGTGTGTCAGTTTTTATAAGAGTTGTATCGGTAATCCAAACGGTCATCGAGTCGCGGTTGGCACTTTCTTCTAATAAATACCAGGGTTTTTTAACCGGATTATCAGCAATACTTATTTTAAATGTGTCTGTTAATGGGGCATTAAAATTATAAAAGAGCTGGTTGGCCAGTTTTCGTTCTTTCTTTACCAGGTATTGAGATTTATTATCTTCTTTAAAATAATAGAGTTCAATTTGAGGTTTGAAACGGCTGAAATAAGCGGAGTCGCTCCGGGCCGTATCTTTAGCTGCAGCCGTATCCGGAGCATGATAAAACGAACTATTTAAATAGAGCAAGCTGTCGGAAAAAGCAACTTCTTCGTTCGTATCCATCATAAAATTATTGTTATTATCCTTAACGGCAACTACCATAAAGGTATCGGCTTTAATATGGTTAATCCGGAAGAAACCCATTTCGTTCGTTTTGGCAGTATAAGCAGGCAGGTATTTAAAGGGCACCGAATCGCCCATTACATCGTAAAGCATAACAAAAAGGCCTTCTTTGTCGGGTTTATGGTCCAGCGCATTTGTTACTTTCCCTTCGTACGATAAGGAATCTATAAAATCGCCGGTTGAAAATACAAATTCAAAATCGCGAATAGCGTTTCCTTCGTTATTGTCGGTAATTGAATTCCCAAAGTTTAGCGTATAGGTTGCATTTGGAATTAACGAATCCTTAAAATTCACCACCACTGTTTTATATTTTAAAATCACCTCCGGTTTATTTTTAAAAGGGGGTGAGGTCACAAATAATTTTTGAATGTCTTTAAGTTTGAGGAACTCGTTGAACGTTATTTCTACCTTCTTGCCGCTGAAATTGGTAGAATTGTTAGCTGGTTTGGTTTTGGTCCAATCCACTTCCGGAGGTGTAACATCTTTTGGTCCACCAACCGGAGTACCAATTTTTGCACACGACAGGGTAATTATCAGGAAAAAAACGGGGAGTATGCTGTATTTTAATAATTTCATCTTCGATTTACTGTCTAATAAATTGCTTCAAACTTACTAAGTTTACTCGACTTAAAAATCACTTACCATAAATTAATATAGTTTATAAACTTAGAAAAATTGTTTTCATTACTTTTGCCACAAACCAATATCAAAATTATGACCTTTGCTTTTATTACCTGGAAAGTAGATCCCGAAATTTTTAACATAGGCTTTTGGGGATTACGTTATTATTCCCTCCTTTTTGTAGCTGGTATTGTGTTGGGCTACATATTTATGAAGAAAATATTTGACAAGGAAAAGTTAAGCCAGGAATTGTTGGACAAGCTTGCCATTTATGTTTTCTTTGGAACGGTGTTAGGAGCAAGGTTAGGTCATTGCTTTTTTTATGAATGGGATTATTATAAAGACCATTTGGCAGAAATGCTTCTACCCTGGCAGGGAACTATTGGCGAAGACTTTAAATTTGTGGGTTATCAAGGTCTGGCCAGTCATGGTGGAGCCTTCGGGATTGTAATTGCATTACTGATCTTTTCGTATAAAAATAAGATATCCTTTATCCGAATTATGGATTATATGGGGGTTGTTGTTGCCTTGGCCGGAGCCTGCATCCGATTCGGAAATCTTTTTAACTCCGAAATTTATGGTGTTGAAACATCGATGCCTTGGGGATTTATATTCGAACTCCGCGGCGAAACTGTGCCTAAACACCCAACCCAATTATATGAAGCATTTGCCTATCTGGCGATATTTTTCCTGATGTATTGGTTGTACAATCATAAGCGCGAAAAGCTTCACCGGGGTTATATCTTCGGGCTTTTTCTGGTTCTTTTGTTTGCTTCCCGTTTCTTTATTGAATTTATAAAAGAAGTTCAGGTTAATTTCGAAAGCACTATGACCCTAAACATGGGGCAGTGGTTAAGTATTCCTTTTATAGTAGCTGGGCTTTACCTAATGTTCTTTTATAAAGAAAAGGTTAAAAAGAGCTAAATTTTTACCTAGCTGCCAAATTCTGTCGAAACCAATAGGTAAATTGGCAAGCTCGATCTCCGTTACTTCCGGTGGTTGAGTTTGCCGAACCATATCTTCCATTCCTTTAGTACATCCCTCTGTCCGCGCAAATATCTTCTTTGCCGGTCAATTAATCCTATTGACCGATAGATGTTTTAAATTTTGTAAAAACATCCCTTATTTTATTGCCAAATTTAATACGGAATGTATGCAAATTAGATGTAATATGAAGGGTAACACATTAGTACATTACAAAGTACTTAATTCATTTAGAATAGATTGGCGCTATCTTTTTATTTAATCCCTATACCTCTTATAATCTTTAAGTAAGCAAGAAATGGTGTTAAAACATTTTATATATTTGTTCAATCCACTGTTTACCCAAAACCATAACCTATGGCATTTGATATTAAAAAGATAAAAAATCTTTTTGTTCAAACCAGCGAACAAACTGATATTCCGCAAAATTCAACTCCTGCTCCTGCTCCTGTTGCCGGTAAACCTGCCGAAACAGCACCTGTTTCTGCTGGCGCTTTTGATCAGGACGTATTCAATTCACTCATAAAAGCAATTGAAGAACATAATCTTCCCGGCGAAGACTACCTGGAATTTCTCAGCGCTTTGCAGTCCATGCAAAATATTCCCCTCGACGATAAACTAAAAGTACAAACTGTTTTAGCTACATTATCCACCAGGGGATTAACAGTCCAGAAAATTAAGGAAAGCGCCGACTATTATAAGAAAGTATTGAGTGAAGAGCAAAAACAATTTAATACTGAACTAAATAGTCATATTCAGGACCAGGTAAAGTCTAAAGAGAAAAGCATTAAAGAGCTGCAGGAATTAAACACTCTTAAAACGCAACAAATTACCAAGCTTACACAGGAAATTAACGAAAATCAACTGAAAATTACTGAGATCCAGGGACATCTGAAAGAAGCCGATGCAAAAATAAAAATTGCGGAAAGCAATTTTAACAAAACCTTAGAATATATTGTCAATCAGATTGATGCCAATCTGAATAAAATTAACAATTAATAATTGAATCTATGCAAAATGCATTTGTAAAAGGACCTAGTGGGCCAAAAACGTTCTGGCAAAAGCCTGAAGGAGTTACCGGATTTATATTTATGGCAGGAATTGTTTTAGGTGGAGGCTTCCTGCTTTATAAGCTGTTGCCCTATATCGTTTCCATTCTTCAGAATACGCTGCATGCAGTTATACTCTTTGTAGTTTTGGGAGCCGTATTATATGTCTTGCTCGACCCCAAGTTTCGTAACCTCATCTGGTTTATTTACAAAAGTATTATGCGTGCCATAACCGGCGTTTTTGTAAATATCGATCCAATTGGAATCCTCGAAACCTATATCGAGAGCCTTCACAAAAGTTTGGAAGAAATGGATATCCATATCTCCAAATTGAAAGGGCAGATTCAAAAATTGAAAATGGTTATCGATAAAAACAACGACGAAATGAAAGAAAGCCTTCAGATAGCCGAGCAGGCCAAGAAGACCGGGAACATGGATATGGTTGTTATAAACACCCGTCAATACGGACGTTTGGAAGAATCAAACAAACGGTTTCACGAACTGCTCAACAAAATGGAGATTTTGTATCGGGTATTATCCAAAATGTACGATAATTCGGGCTATTTAATTAAAGATATCGAAAACGAAGTCCGCATTAAGAAGCAGGAACGCGATGCCATCCGGGCAGGTTATTCGGCCATGAAACGTGCGATGTCGATTATTAAGGGCGATCCGGATAAGAAGATGATGTTCGATCAGGCAATGGATGCTATTGTAGATGACGTAAGCAGTAAGATTGGCGAAATGGAACGTTTTATGGAAGTATCTTCTACTTTTATAGAAAGCATCGATCTGCAAAATGGAGTATATGAACAAAAGGGAATGGAGTTGCTCGAAAAGATGGAAAAAGAAGGAATTTCTCTTTTATTGAATCAACCCGGCCCTGAAAAGGTAGCTATTAAAAACGCTAATTCCGAGAGCTCCGAAAACGGAAATAAATACAAACACCTGTTTTAATCAAATTTTAGACGATGTTTGTAAGACGATTTTTATTACAAAAACTCAAAAGCACTAAATAAAATGAAAACAAAACTTACCCCACTTTCGAAATTTTTAATTGTTTTAGTAATCCTTGGAGGCATTGCATTTTTGCTTTACAAGACCAATATCATAAGTGTTATTGCTCCTAAAGGTTCCGATAAGGGAGTTTTGGGTGATATGAAAGGAGAAAAAGTAATTCGTATTGGAGTTGTAACCTGGGGAGGATATGCCGGGGGACAATTGTTCAACGAAGGATTTACCGCATCAAAAGAATCTCGGTTTTATAAAGATTATGGCTTTATGGTCGATTTTAAATTACTCGAAGATTTAAACGATTGCCGGAATGCCTGGAAATCTGACAATATCGACCTGATGTGGGCTACCGTCGATGCTTTTACTACCGAAGTTAGTGGCTTTAAAGAATATGAACCACAGATTGTATTCCAGAGCGACTGGTCGCGCGGAGGTGATGCCGTGGTTGTTACCCGCACCATTAAGAATGTTGCAGACCTGAAAGGTAAAAAGGTAGCTTTTGCCGAAATGACCCCAAGCCATACTTTCCTGTTATGGATGCTCGAAGCGGGAAACCTTTCTTACACCGATATTAATGCTGTAAAAGTTGCCAATGCCATTGATGCAGCCGATTTGTTTAAAAAAGGACAGGTGGACGCTGCAGTAGTTTGGAGCCCCGATGATGCCGATTGTATTTCCAAAGTTCCTGGTTCACGGGTTTTACAAAGCACACGCGAAGCTTCGTATATAATTGCCGATGTTTTTGTTGCCAAGAAGAAATTTGTAGAAGAAAATCGCGAGATGCTGAAAAACCTGGTAGAAGGTTGGATGAAAGGAGCTGCTGAAATCAATTCTTCAGAACAGGCAAAACAAAAAGCAGCCAAGATTCTTTCTGTCGGTTTACAACAACCGGAAGATTTTTGTTTACAGGCGATTAATAATGCACGTATTTGCACCTATGGAGACAATATAAATTTTTTCAACCTGAAAGGCACCTATACCGGCGTTACCGGCGAGGCTATCTATAATAAAATGGCCATAAAATATGCTAAAATTGGTTATCCTACCGATAACATTCCAAGTTGGAGGTTAGTGGGTAATTCATCCTTTATTTCGGCTATAAACCTAACGGGGCCTGAACACGATGGAGAAACTTCTGTTAAGTTTTCTGCCGCCGATGAAACAAAACGCACTGCTCAGGCTATTTCTTCAAAACGTGTTTCTATAGCATTTAGAAGTGGTTCGTCCGAGATAGATGAAAATGCCAAATATATTATCGACAACGAATTTCTCGATATTGCCAAATCGTTTGGTAATGCCAGGATCCGCATAGAGGGAAACACCGACAATGTTGGAAGCTCAGTCAATAATAAGGCGTTGTCCGAAAAGCGGGCCCAATCGGTAGCAAACTATCTAATTCGCGAACATCGTTTTGATGCAAACCGTTTCGTAATTGTTGGAAATGGCCCTGATAAACCGGTTGCTGACAATTCTTCCGAGGATGGACGTGCCAAAAACCGTAGAACCGATTTCGAACTATTACCCGAATAAGCTATGCTGAATCTTTTTAAGATGAATTATATCCCTTCGAAGAGGGCATCATTCCTGGTAGCCTTATCAGGACTGATACTCATCCTAGGAGTTTGGAGTTTAATGACCTTTTCCGGTTGGGTTAGCAACGCTGTTTTTCCTAATCCACTTGCTGTAATTTATTCGTTTAAGTCCCTGCATTTCGATGATCTTTTGGTGAGAAACACATTGTATTCCATTAAGCTGAATGTGTTTGGTTATTTAGAAGCAATAGCAATTTCTCTGATTCTGGGGTTTATTATTGGACTCATTCCCTTCTTTAAAAGCCTGCTTAGTCGCTATGTCGATGCAATCCGCTTTATTCCTTTAACTGCTGTAACCGGTTTGTTTATTGCCTGGTTTGGAATTGAAACAAACATGAAAGTTCAATTTCTTGCCTTTGGTATTCTGGTGTATTTGTTGCCTGTCGTGGTTCAGCGTATCAGCGAAGTGGACAAAATTTATCTTCAAACATCGTATACACTAGGTGCCAGTAACTGGCAGATTTTTAAAACAGTATACTGGCCATCAGTAACATCCCGAATATTTGATGATATTCGTGTGTTAACTGCAATTTCGTGGACATACATTATTGTAGCCGAATTAGTTAATAAAACAGGTGGAGTAGGAGCGCTAATTTTTACAGCAGCCCGGCAAAGTCGTCTCGATAAAGTATTTGCGGTGCTTTTTGTTATTATAATTATCGGTATTCTGCAGGATAAGCTATTCCAGTGGCTCGATAAGAAATTATTCCCCTTTAAACACATTTAATTTTGCATCGATGAGCGTTCAGTTTATAAATACTCCTTTACCAGATATTATTGAACTTAAAAATATTAATCAAAGCTACGATAACGGGAAATCTCATATTCTTAAGGATTTTAACCTGCTTATTGAGGATAAACCAAATCAGGGACAGTTTATAGTAATGCTTGGCGCTTCCGGTTGCGGAAAATCAACCATCTTGCGCTATATCGCTGGCCTTCAACACCCTTCTTCCGGCGAAATTTTAATCAAAGCAGTCCCTCGAAACGATAGCATGCGTATTGGTATGGTTTTTCAGCAATACAGTTCATTTCCCTGGATGTCTGTTTTGGATAATGTTTCGTTGGGGTTGAAGTACAAAGGGGTTCCTGAAAAAGAAGCCCATGATAAAGCCATGGACATGATTAAAGTGGTTGGTTTGGAAGGGCACGAAAAAAAGTATGCTAAATATCCAACGTTATCGGGAGGGCAACTTCAACGGGTGGCTATTGCAAGGAGTTTGCTCGTAAACCAGGAGATACTGCTCATGGACGAACCTTTTGGAGCTTTAGATACCTATACCCGGCTTAGGATGCAAGACTTTTTAATTGAAATTTGGGAGAAAGTACACCCAACCATTATTCTGGTTACACACGATATCTCAGAGGCAGTTTATTTGGGCGACGACATTTATATTATGTCGGCAAACCCGGGGGTCATTATTGAGCATATTAAAGCTGACCTGCCAGTGCATCGTACAAGAGAGATAAAGAGGGATAAGAAATTTGTAGATATGGTATACCATATTGAGGATCTGATGATGAAACTTCAATCGGGGAAAGCTTTTTAAACATTCAGAGATTTAAATAGGCTTACTAGTTCCAATTTAAGATAGAATAGTTCATTCTACATACTTCAAACTATTAATAACTGAAAGACATTCAGTTATTAATAGTTTGAATTTTTTTAAAGATGTTCATTTTCTAGCCTTCGAATCCTAAAAAAAAGTAATTTTGCAACTTTCAAAAAAGTAATTAAGAAAATAACAGATACAAATTATCATGAAGCTTAAAAATCGCATGTTGCTGATGATCCTCGACGGATGGGGGATTGGGAATAAAACAAAATCGGACGTAATTTTTTCGGCCAACACTCCCAATATGGATCGGTTGATGAAGGATTTCCCCAATTCACAGCTCCTTACCAGTGGTCGTAATGTTGGGTTGCCCGATGGAGTCATGGGCAATTCGGAAGTAGGGCATTTGAATATTGGAGCTGGTCGGGTTTTATATCAAGACCTCGTAAAAATTAACCTTGCCTGCGAAGACGGATCCATTGCAAAAAACGAAGCTATAGTAAAAGCTTTTACCTATGCTAAAAAGAATAACAAGGCCGTACATTTTATCGGCTTAATTTCTGATGGTGGTGTGCATTCCATGGATACCCACCTATATAAGTTATGTGACGTTACCAAAGAATTCGGCCTCGAAAAAGTATATATCCATGCCATTACCGATGGCCGCGATACCGATCCTAAAAGCGGTTTGGGATTCATGACCAACCTGGTGAACCATTTGAAAACCTCAAATGGTAAAATTGCTACGTTAATTGGCCGTTATTATGGTATGGACCGCGATAAACGCTGGGAACGGGTAAAAGAAGCATACGATTTATATATTCATTCCAAAGGAACTCAATCGGAGGATGTGCTGGAAGCCATAAAGAAATCGTATTCGATGGATATTACCGATGAATTTATCAAACCGGTTGTCATTACCGAAAATGGAAAACCATTGGCTGCTATTTCCGAGAACGATGTGGTAATATGTTTTAATTACCGGACTGACCGTCTCCGCGAAACTACCGTGGTGCTTACCCAAAAGAACATGCCCGAATTTGGGATGAATACAATTCCATTGGAATATTACACCATGACCCGCTACGACGATTCATTCAAAGGAATCAATATTATTTATGACAAGGATAATGTTACCAAAACCCTTGGCGAAGTAATATCTAAAAACGGGCTAAATCAAATACGAATTGCCGAAACCGAAAAATATGCTCACGTTACATTCTTCTTCTCCGGTGGTCGTGAAACCGAATTCGAAGGCGAAAAACGGTTGTTAGTAAACTCCCCTAAAGTTGCCACTTACGATCTGAAGCCCGAAATGAGTGCCCTGGAGGTAAAGGATTTGCTTTTGCCAGAACTTAAAAAACAGGAAGCCGATTTTATTTGCCTGAACTTTGCAAATGGCGATATGGTAGGACATACCGGTATATATGAAGCAATTATAAAGGCAGTCGAAACGGTTGATACATGTGTTGGCGAAGTGGTTAGTGCTGCTCAGGCCAATGGCTATAGCGTAATGATTATTGCCGATCACGGGAATGCCGATTTTGCTGTTAACGATGATGGAAGCATGAACACCGCCCATTCTCTCAATCCTGTTCCTTGTATTCTGGTGAACAATGACTATAAAAAAATTGAAAATGGAAAACTAGCCGATGTGGCACCAACCATTTTAACCGTTATGGGCTTACCCGTTCCATCAGAAATGACTGGAAAATTATTGGTTAGCTAAATCTTTCCATTCAATATCTCACCCCAAAAGGTTCATATTTGCGCAGAAAATTTCTGTTCGAATACTAACTTTTTGGGGTGATTTATTTCTCAAACACCTGCCTGATAAAACTTTCTGTATCCTATTTTGTTTAGTTTAATAAAAAAGAACTAAATATGTATAAAGTAGTATTATTACGCCACGGAGAAAGCACGTGGAATAAAGAAAACCGATTTACAGGTTGGACAGATGTCGATTTAAGTGAAAAAGGAATTGAAGAAGGAAAAAAAGCAGGCAGGGTACTAAAGGAAAATGGAATTACTTTTGATCTTGCTTTTACCTCGGTATTGAAAAGGGCCATGAAGACACTGAATCTGGCGCTGGAAGAAATGGACTTACTCTGGATTCCGGTAATTAAAAACTGGCGTTTAAACGAACGGCATTATGGAGCGCTACAAGGATTGAATAAAGCAGAAACCGCTGCACAACACGGAGATGAAAAAGTGAAAATATGGCGCCGTAGTTACGATGTGCCGCCACCACCACTAGATTTGAACGATCCGAGGCATCCCTCACATTTTGCCATGTATAATGAATTAGACCCCAAAGATGTTCCGGCTACCGAATGCTTAAAAGATACTGTTGCCCGCTTTGTTCCGTATTGGGAGAATACGATAGCCCCGGAAGTTAAAAAAGGTAAAAAGATAATTATTGGGGCTCATGGCAATAGTTTACGTGCTTTGGTTAAATATCTCGATAATATCTCCGACAAGGACATACTGGAATTAAATATCCCGACTGGTATGCCATTGGTATATGAACTCGATTCAAATCTTAAGCCTATAAAAAGCTACTATCTGGGCGATCCCGATGAGGTTGCCAAAGCAATGGCAGCTGTGGCAAATCAGGGGAAAGCTAAATAATACAAATCAGGAAATTCTAAATATTTCGATCCCACATTCTTACGAATGGCGGGATTTTTTTATCTTTGAGCTAAACACTAATTCGCGCCTATGTTTCTCGAAGGAGTTTTTGGTGAAAAGGTAAGTTTGGTTTTAGAAATAGTTTACTTTCTTACGATTGCCTTTACTGTTATTCTTATCATTCAGCAAAAGGGCGATCCATTAAAAACCATTTCCTGGTTGCTGGTGCTTTTTCTTCTTCCAATCATTGGCATTGTCTTTTATTTCTTTTTTGGGAAAAACTACCGGAAAGAAAAGATCTTCTCTCGAAAAGGAATAGCCGACCTTGAACAAATGCGGATACTTAACCAGTATCAATTCATAGAACTTCCACACAGCAATTTATTCAAAAATAAAAAGCTTCACCAGAAAATGCATATCATGCGGTTGCTGCTCAACAGTAGCAAGTCGCTGGTTACCGAATATAACAGGGTAAAGGTATTAAACAATGGCGAGAATACATTTAAAGCTATTTTCCAGGCAATTGAGAACGCCAAAGATCATGTTCATCTCGAATATTATATTATTGACGACGATAAAATTGGCAATCAACTTCGGGAACTACTTATAAAAAAAGCAAAAGAAGGAGTTAAGATTCGCCTGATTTACGACGATGTTGGTTGTTGGAGCCTGCCCGACGATTTTATAGAAAGTCTTTCCAATGCCGGTGTGGAAATAAATGCTTTTTTACCGGTTCGTTTTCCAACTCTTACCAATAAAATTAATTACCGGAATCATCGTAAAATTGTTGTTGTTGATGGACACATTGGTTTTGTGGGAGGACTAAATATTGCGGACCGATACCTGGAGGGGAATCCTGAGTTGGGCATTTGGCGCGACACGCATCTTCAAATTGAAGGTGAAGCCGTTAGCTCGCTTCAGGTAGTATTTTTGATTGACTGGTACTTTGTAACCGACCAGGTAATTCGCGACGAGAAGTATTTTCGTACCGAGAAGGCCGATGAGCATCATTTGGTGCAGATTACAGCCTGTGGTCCTGACTCCAATTGGGCAAGTATTATGCAGGCATATTTCGCTGCAATTGCCAGTGCACAATCCTCTATTTACATTTCAAGTCCTTATTTTTTACCAAACGAAAGCATTTTAACAGCTTTAAAAACTGCCTCCCTGAGTGGAGTCGATGTCAGAATTATTTTGCCGGCGCGTAGCGATTCTAAAATTGTTTTTTGGGCAACCCGGTCGTATGTTAACGAACTGCTCGAAGCAGGTATTAAAATCTACTTTTATGAGAAAGGATTTCCTCATTCCAAATTATTAATTGTTGATGGGGTATTAAGTTCCGTAGGTACAGCTAACATGGATATCCGCAGCTTCGACCAGAATTTTGAGGTTTCGGCGATTATTTACGATGAGGCAATTACAACCGAATTGCAGACCTATTATCTACAGGATTTGGAAGCCAGTACTTATATCACCCTCGACAATTGGGAAAAACGTCCTCGCTGGGATAGCATACGTGAGTCGGTAGCAAGGATTTTCAGCCCGCTGCTTTGATTGGAAATCAATTCTCAATACCGATATTTAGCGATGATACTGGCTCGCATTTGTAACCCGCGAAATGAATAAAGAGTGTAAACACTAGTTAGCACTTGAATAACGATAAATTCAAAACAAACAATACTGGTTT
>JAIFLU010000293.1 GCA_020048915.1 Bacteroidota bacterium
CTCGATGCAGGGTGGGATCGAAATAGGATTTAATTCCGAGTTGGCACAGCTTATTTCAGCCCAAACCGTCTTAGGGGCTGCAAAACTTATTTTAGAAAGCGGAAGGCATCCCGAACAGGAAATCGATAAAGTTACAACCCCTCAGGGGATAACTATTGTTGGGTTGAACGAAATGGAGCATCAGGGATTTAGTTCCGCTTTAATAAAAGGGGTAATTACTTCGTATAGCAAACTGAAAAAGTAATATATTCGTTAACAATAATTCAATACCAGCTTTATCTTTGTCCTTTTTATACAAATTACATGGAATTAGTAAATAATAAGTATCTGATAGGAGGAGTTCCTGTTCTCGATTTAGTTCAAAAGTATGGATCTCCGGTATATATTTACGATACTGCCAAAATGGAATCGCAGTATAACAGATTGTTAAAGGCTTTTAGTAAAACAAGGGTAAAGATTAATTTTGCCTGTAAAGCCCTAACCAATGTTAGTATCCTTAAATTTTTCAATAAAATAGGAGCAGGGCTTGATACCGTTTCTATTCAGGAAGTACAACTGGGATTATTGGCTGGTTTTAAACCGTCTGACATTATTTATACCCCCAATTGTGTTTCGATGGAGGAGTATCACGAAGCAGTTAAATTGGGCGTCCATATCAATATTGATAATATTTTTATTCTCGAGCAATTTGGAATGGCTTATGGCGGTAGTGTGCCTATAAGTATCCGTATCAATCCCCATATCATGGGCGGAGGAAACAGTAAAATATCTACAGGGCATATCGATTCAAAATTTGGCATTTCGGTATATCAGCTACCTCATATATTGCGCATGGTTGAGCTGCATAAGATGAATGTGGAAGGATTGCATATGCACACCGGAAGTGATATCCTGGATGTGGATGTATTCTCAAAAGGGGCGCAACTGATGCTCGATACAGCTAAAAATTTCCCTAATCTTAGTTTTATTGACATAGGAAGTGGTTTTAAAGTTCCTTATAAACCGGACGATTACTTTACTGATATAAAACAACTTGGCACCGACTTATCCAAGATGTTCAACGAGTTTTGCAAGGAATATGGTAAGGAATTAACGCTTTTCTTCGAACCGGGTAAATTTTTGGTGAGTGAAGCAGGAATTTTTGTTGCCCGGGTCAACGTTGTTAAACATACTATTTCTACGGTATTCGCCGGACTTGATACGGGATTGAATCATTTGATCCGTCCTATGTTTTACGATTCGTACCATCACATTGTAAACATTTCTTATCCCGAAGGGAAGCCGAGAATATATACCGTAGTAGGATATATTTGCGAAACCGACACTTTTGGTTGGAACCGTAAAATAAGCGATATCAATGAGGGCGATTATTTGGCATTTTTGAATGCAGGTGCTTATTGCTTTTCCATGTCGTCGAACTATAACAGCAGACTTAAACCTGCCGAAGTAATGATAATGAAAGGAAAGGATTATTTAATTCGAGAACGTCAGGAATTTGATGATTTGTTGAAAAACCAGGTGATAGTTGACATGTAATGACAATAAATGATAATCTGATTCAGGTTAAGAACAGTATTCCAGCAGACGTGAAACTTGTTGCGGTTTCGAAAACCAAACCAATAGAAGAAATTCTGGAAGTTTACCAATCGGGGGGTAGAGATTTTGCTGAAAATAAGGTTCAGGAGCTATTGGGGAAATTTGATGTTCTTCCCAAAGACATTCATTGGCATTTTATTGGACATCTGCAATCCAATAAGGTGAAGTACATCGCTCCATTTATTCATTTAATCCAATCGGTAGATTCGTTAAAACTATTAAAGGAAATAAATAAAGAAGCATTAAAATGTAACCGGATAATTGATTGCCTTTTACAGGTGCATATTGCCAAAGAAGAAACAAAGTTTGGGTTTTCGGAACAAGAGCTGTTGGATACATTGCAGTGCAAGGAATTTAAAGAGTTACATACTATTCGTATTTGCGGTTTGATGGGGATGGCTACCTATACATCGGATATGGAAATTATTAAAAATGAATTTCAATTCCTAAAGTCCCTTTTTAATCAGGTTAAAATTTCGTACCTTAACGGTTCACCTGATTTTAAGGAACTTTCGATGGGTATGTCTTCCGATTTTGAAATTGCGATTAGTTGTGGAAGCACCATGGTAAGGGTAGGAAGCCTTATTTTTGGAGAGCGGCAGTATAACAACTAAAATGCAAAAACATGGCAAAATTAAATACCAATTATTTGGGAATTTCACTTCGTAACCCTTTAATTGTCAGTAGTTCGGGATTAACTAGTTCAATCGATCAAATTATTGAATTGGAAAAACATGGTGCCGGAGCAATTGTTTTAAAATCGCTTTTCGAAGAACAAATCATTTACGATATTGAGGGATTGGAGAACTCAAATGCTGAGGCATTTGGGTTAGAGGATTCCATCCTGAAATATATAAAGCATAATTCTGTTCAAGCATATCTCGATTTAATAAAGGAATCTACTCAATCTGTACCTATACCCATCATTGCTAGTGTTAATTGTTATTCAACAGAGAATTGGATAGATTTTGCCAAGCGTATTGAGCAAGCTGGAGCTGATGCTTTAGAGCTCAATCTTTTTTTTATTCCAGTTGAAATTGAAAACACTTCTCAGGAATACGAAAATCAATACTGCGATTTAGTTCACAATCTTAATAGGCAAATTTCTATTCCCATTACCATTAAACTTAGTCCATATTTTACAAATCTTCCGGCTCTGGTCGACCAGCTTTATTGTCGCGGGGCAGCTGGGGTGGTTTTATTCAATCGTTTTTACGAACCAGATATCGATATCAATAGTTTAACATTTAAGTCTTCAGATATTTTTAGTACACCGACAGATATCAGGACTTCTCTTCGTTGGGTCGCATTAGTTTCGTCTCTTAATAAACACATTGATGTGGTTTCTTCAACAGGGGTTCATAATGGCGAAGCGGTTATAAAACAATTGCTTGCCGGGGCAAAAGCTGTTCAGATATGTTCGGTGCTATATCAAAAAGGTACTGGGTTTATTGCTGAAATATTAAATGAGCTTTCTTTTTGGATGGATAGAAAAGGATATTCCTCGATCGACGATTTTAGAGGGTTATTATCATATGATAAAATCCCGGATCCGGCTATATATGAGCGAAGTCAGTTTATGAGGTTCTTTTCAGATCATCATTGATTATCGGTGCGCGATTTCTGAATAATTGCTTTTCGTTTTTTAGGGCTTGGCTCGCAAATAATTTCGGCACCTTCCGATTTTACCCATTGCAATTCTCCTGTGGATGTGTACTTGGCAGTAAAAATATCCGATCTTCCGCGTGAGCGGGCAGTATATTGTTCGAAAAATGAAATTCCTGTAAAATAGCCTGTAATATAAATACAATTATTACTATCAATTTTAATGAATTTAACAATATCAGGATTACTACCTCCAATTTGTTTTAGCCACACCATTTTTCCATCTCGGGTATACTTGGCAATAAATATATCAAAGTTGCCAGCAGATGTTAAATTTTGCTCACCAAAATTAGCAGTGTTTGAAAAATAACCGGTAACATATAAATATTCTTCAGTATCAAGAGCCCAATAGTACTCGTTCACTTCGAGTTTTTGAACAATAGCTTTAATCCACGCAGCATCTGATGGTATATCAGGGAGAGGGGGGGGGACTCATTATTAACCCGGGGTATATGAATAATAAAAAACCAATAAGCTTAAGGGGCATTTTGAAGATATTTTATATTTAACGATTTACAAATAAAAGTCAAATATAAAATAAGCACAACAGATGTTACTATTTGGTTGATATGTTTCAGGTTTGCTTTGATGAACAACTAATTTTGAATTGCACTAACATGTATTTGCCGTTAAGATCAAAATTATCGGCATCAATATTAATCAATTTGCATCTATAAAACCGTTAATATTCAGTTACGAACACTGAGCATAATGTTACAACTCAACAGCGCTATAAAAATCAGATATGTAGTGGGGAAAAACCGATCAATATCCAATAACCCACAAAACGCGCGATTCCTCAATACATTTGTTTACCAGGTTTATTAGTCCGGTGTTTATTTCGGCAAGTTTTTTACAATATTGCTGCCAGTTAAGGCTCCAGCTTTTATCGTGTTTTTCGATGTCGTAAATAAAATTTGTTCCCAAAAAAGAATTCCCAATCATATCAATAAAGAAATCAAGGGAATTAATATCATTAAGCCTTTTCAAATTTGCCTGAAGCTCGTTTAACAAAGGAATAATATTTCGGGTATTATAGCGCGACGGGCCAAAATAATCGAATAAATTATTACTGCGCTCGAAGCATTGTGTAAAAAGATTAAACACTTCCGTATCAATATACAGTGATTCTTCATCACATCGCTGGTATGCATCGTTGTCTCCGGTTATATTAAACTCCACAAAATTCAAATTACTTTGCCCATACAGTTCAAGTCGCATACCTCTATGTTTTAGTGTTATATCAAATATAATAAAATTTGCGCAACATCCCAATTTTCAATGCATGTATTATTTTGGTAAATTAAACCTCAATAGTTTACTTTGCAATCTTAAATTCAATTACCGAAACTAAACCGAAAGGCAGAACAGACCATGAATAACGATGCTAAATTTGAAATATTTAATCAGCTTTATAATGCAAAATTTGGTTTAGAGCCAACACAAATTGTTAAGTTGCCTCCATCGGGCTCGTATCGGGAATATTATCGGTTAGGTCATGGCACGAATACTGCTATCGCTGCTTATAACGAAGACGTAAAGGAAAATGAAGCATTTATATATTTAACAAAGCATTTTTATAGTTTAGGTTTACCTGTACCGGAATTGTATGGAGAAAACCTTTCGAAGCATTCATACTTATTAGAGGATTTAAGCGATGAAATGTTATTATCATTTCTCGAGGAGCATAATTATGAATGCAACATTTCTCCCGAAATTATGGGTGTTTATAAGGCTGCATTAGAGCAGTTGCCCCGTTTTCAGGTAACAGGAACTAAGCACCTCGATTATAGTGTTTGCTATCCCCGGCATGCCTTCGACCGGCAATCGATGATGTGGGACCTCAACTATTTTAAATATTATTTTCTAAAGCTGGCAAAAGTGCCTTTCAACGAGCAGTTACTCGAAGACGATTTCCAAACTTTTACTGATTTTCTGTTGTCGGCCGATTGTAATTATTTTCTCTACCGCGATTTTCAAACCCGAAATATTATGTTGAAGAATGGGAATCCTTACTTTATCGATTATCAGGGTGGTCGTAAAGGGGCGTTGCATTATGATATCGGGTCTATTTTATTCGAAGCGAAAACAAATTTACCGGCTGATGCACGGGAGGAATTATTGGAGCATTACATTGTCTCCCTTCAAAAATATGTAGATATTAGTCGGGATAAATTTTTGGAGCATTATTACGGATACGTTTACATTCGAATGATGCAAGCTATGGGAGCATATGGTTTTCGAGGCTTGTATGAGAAAAAGCCTTTGTTTCTTCAAAGTATTCCTTTGGTATTAAACCATTTGGAGTGGTTGGTAAACAATGTAAAACTACCGGTTGAACTTCCGGAACTTACCAAGGTATGGAATACATTGGTGCAATCGGACTATCTCCGTAATATGGCCAAGGCTCACTTTTCGCTGATTGTAAATATCAATAGCTTTTCTTATAAACGGGGGATTCCGGTAGATGAATCGTCCAATGGGGGAGGATTTGTATTTGATTGTCGCGCTATGAATAATCCAGGCAAATTAGAGCTATATAAAAACCTTACAGGAAAAGATCCGGAGGTGATTTCTTTTCTGGATGCAGAACCCGAAACGGTTTTATTTTTAAATGACATATATTCTTTAATTGATCGGAATGTAAATAAATACCTAGAGCGAGGGTTTACGCAGCTTATGGTAAACTTTGGGTGTACCGGGGGACAGCATCGTTCGGTATATGCAGCCGAAAAACTGAGACAACATTTACTGGCGAAATTTCCTGAAAAGAACGTAATTTTGGCGCTGCGTCATCGGGAACAAGAAATGAATCGGTAAAGCATTCTTCTCTCTAAAAACTAAGCCCAATTGGATTGTAAAAAGTTGCTAAATTATTTTAGCAAATTTAAACTACTATCCCAATATTTTGTTAAATAGTTTCGAATTAAGTCTTGGTCAAAATTTAGTAAAACAGTTTCAATAATCCCCTTATTATACTTTTATGGGCAAAACTATGTGCGAGCTCAACAAAAAAGAGCGCGAAGAGAAGCAGGAAGGTGAATTAAAATTTGAATGCAAAAAATGCGGAGAAAAAGCCCGAAAAGAGAAGCATGTTTGCAAACCTAAAAAACTTTAATTTGGATTTTAGTACTCGGAATAGCTTCAATAATACCAACCTCTGGTTTTTAAGACGTGACTGCCGGAGGTTAATATAGGTTCTGTTTCAACACGTTTTGAATTTTGTTTGGAATGTAGTCCCAAATTCAATACCCATTTTCAGGCGATAGCTCTCTTTAAAGTCATGACAGACTATAAGTTTTAAAAATGATCCTTAAACGCCTTCTAAATAATTAAAAATTTGAATTTTTAGTTTAAAATACTTTTAGTATGCATTGTTTTTTCGTATCTTGTATAGGATAAAAATTATTGATAGTTAATAGAATAGCAAGTTCTGCTACTATAAGCAATTAATAAAGGTTCTTTAAAATTAATATTTTGAAGATATGAAATGGACGGTGATGATTGGGTTGCTTATTCCTTTTACCCTAAGCGGACAAGGGATTATTAATAATGGCTATATTACTTTTAGCAGTTCTCCTCATGTGGTTATTAAGGATGGGGGATTAAACAATAACGGAACATGGACCAAAGCAACTGAAACAGTTGTTTTTACAGGTACATCAGCCTCTGAGCTGAAGGGGGTGGCAACTACATATCATAATTTGCAAGTATCTAATACAGCTGGAATTACTTTAAATACTGCTCTTTTAACTATATGCAATAATTTGCAGATTGATAACAGCAGCATTTTTAACATTTCACCAACCGGTAAATTAACGGTAAGCAATGTCCTTACCAATAATGGTGGGGTAGCGGGGTTGAATATCCTTTCAGATCCTTCAGGAAATGGTTCTTTAATTCATTCAACGGCAGGGGTGAACGCCACAGTTCAGGAAATTTTGCTTGATCCGCAGGTTACCTACTACCACGCTTTTTCATCGCCCATAACCAATGCAACAGCCTTAGTGATGAAGTTTACAGGATCCGGACCTTATTTGTATGATTATGTGCCAACCAACTCGGCAGGAAATAAATGGTATAACATTATACCCTCATCTACTCCGCTGATTGTTGGTAAAGGGTATCTTATAAATTTTCAAACTACCAGTGTTGATCGCACTCCAGTTTTTGCCGGACCTTTGAATACAGGTGACATACCTTCCAGTGTTGTTTTTGGAGGAGATAATAACAATCTGGTGGGCAATCCTTATCCATGCGCAATTGACTGGGATGTGAATGATGGGGCAGGATGGACAAGAACCAATATTAGTCCAAGTATCTATATCTGGAATCCTGCAGCAGCAGGAGGAAGCGGACTCTATGGAACTTATTTAAAAGGTGGAGGTAGTGTTAATGGTGTTACGAACATAATTTCTTCAGGTCAGGGTTATTTTGTTAAAACTACTGCCGGTTCTGCGGTGCTTCAAGTGGATAATAGGGTTAAAGTACATTCAAATAGCATTATTAAAAGTGGAAGTATTATTTATCCCTACATTAAATTGAAATTAACATCCACCGATGGTACAAGTTCTGACGAATCTATAATTCGGTTTCATCCTGAGGGAACTGTCTTATTAGATAATCAGCTGGAAGCTTTTAAGTTTTTCAGCATGAGTGCTGTTACTTCAGAAATATATTCTCAAACGGCCGATAGTGTAAAACTTGCGATTAATTCCTTGCCCGAGAATTGGAAAGATAGTATCCCTATTTATTTTAAATGCCGGCTCGATGGGGATTTTAAATTATCGTTGATTGAAAGTACCGTTACTGATTCTGTTAAACTATATGATATGGTAACCAATAAAACAGCGGATCTTACCAAGGAAGGTCATTCTTTTATTGGAACTAAAGGAGAAAAAGAATTGAGGTTTATAATCAATAGAAAAGATCACAGCTCAGGTTCCCTGCGAAATGATGTGCTTACCAATGGCGAAAAAGAGATTCTATTTAGGGTGAACGACAAAATATTATATATTACCAGTAAATCGGCTAATCCGTTTGAAGGAATATTGCAAGTCTATGATATTTCCGGGAAAGTGATTATGTCGGAGAAGGTTGATTTTACATCTCAATTTCAAACAGGATTTTATTACACAGGTGTTTTTATTGCTAAACTAGCTACAAACGATAAAATTTATACAGGTAAAATAATTTCTTATTAAAGTATTTATAAAATTTATTCGAGTTATGAGAAATAAGATTTTGTTTTGTATTATGATTTTTTTGGTTTGTGCTTACGAATTAACCGGGCAAGAACCTGAAGGCCCTCCCTTAGGCGGCGGCGGCAGTGAGATTGACGTTCCCATTGCGGGGGGCATGCTGTACTTTATTATTTCGTTAATTGTTGGTGGGATTGCACTTTTTAGAAAGAGGAAAGGTGCAAATTAGATTGTGATAAAGTATATCCCTTTTGTTAAGTGAATATATTGAAAATTGTTTTACAAGAACATTTTAATTATTCTAACTTTTGGAGACTGTTTGTTATTAAGATTGCAAAATCATTTTAACTCTTGAGAGTAAATCATTATTAACAAACGGTTTGGTAATATAGTCGACAACACCCAGTGCTTTAAAGCTATTGATAAGCATTGTACTATCTACAGTTGTAATAAAAATGATAGGTACTTTGACAATTCTGGGATCTGCATTCACCTGACGTACAAAAGTTCTCCCGTTCATTTTTGGCATTAACATATCTAATAAAATCAAATCTGGACGGTTGCCCTGTTTAAGATAGTCAAGCGCATCCTGGCCGTCGTAACGTATTACAACTTCAAAATCTTTTTCCAAAATCGACTTTGCAAGAAAACACATCACCTCGCTATCGTCCACTATTAATATAGTTTTTCTTATGGCGGTCGGTTTGTCTGTAAGGCTTGAGTTATTTTCCATCGTATGAATATCGGACATATTAACAATTATTTTTTTTCCGTTTTACATCTGCTGTATTCTTATACCATTCCTGCCAGTTTCCATCTTTCCCAACCCAGTCGTTAATTTCTTTCCGGTCAACTTTTTTTATCATACCTTTCCAATATTTATCTACTGCCTTTATTAGCTTCTCATCCCGCGCAATTTCTTCACTAAAAAAACATTCCTTATCTATTACAAATTCATCAATGTTGACTTCACCAGTATTTTCTTTTATATTAGGATAAAAGGGATACGTTAAACAATCGGTTGGCCGAAGTTCAACCGGCAATTTACAGCCATGTCCGGTTGAGAAGAGGCATAATTTGTTAATGGCAATATCTATGCACGTTCCTCGTGTATCTGAAACATGTCCCTCCTGAAAATTTTCAAAGTTAGCAGATAATTTTTCCAGTTCCCATCCGAATACCGAAAAAACACCTCGTTTGCAGCATTGCCCATCGCATTTAGAACAATACTTAGAAAACTCCCTTACGATTTCATTTTTCCCGTTCATGGTGTAAATTTTTATTCATCATGTTTACGAAACCGAGCAATTGCGTATAGAATAGCATATTTCCAATGCTTTTTTTAAATTAGAACTAATAAATTTTCTGGGCATATCCTTTCGTTCACTTTTTCTTAATATTGCCTTTTTAATAATCTAGCCTTGTTATTATTGAGAGGTTGCATAAATATTCATATCAGAAAAAATTAACGCATCTCCATTTTGATCTGCTGTACAAAAAACTTCAAAATAATCGTTTTGTGCCACATCCTGTAAAAAAACTATTGTTGAAAAGGACAAAATGGTTGTAGTGGTAGCAAATAAGGCATTTGGAAATCGCAATGTTATTTCACCGTGATTTGTTGCGCCTGCATTTTTTTTAACACCTACTGTTATAATTGTATTAACCCTAGTACAAGACACATTACCCGAAATATAAATAACCATATCTTTTTTGTTTTTCGGCAAAAATGTGATTTTATTGTTTTCGACTTTTAAATTTACATTATTCCAACTATCGCTGGCATCTGACCAAGCAACTTTATAATAAGTATTAGCAGTAGTAACGGTGGTTGTCGACGCATTATTAACTACATTTATTTTGCAATGGGGGTTTTTATCGCCAATACCCGCATTATTTAAAATTTCAACATTAGCATCTAACCCATCATTGTTTGCAAAATCAAAGCCGCTAATAAAAGTTCCTTCATTGTTCCATGTGTTGTTTGTGAAAAACAAAGATTCGATATTTTGAAATTTACCAGCCTCAGTTCCTCGATTATACAACAAACCATTTTGAGCTCCCACACAGGTAAAAGTGCAATTTTGCACTGATACACTCGCTCCATCGGACGAAACTAAATTTATAGCATTGGTGCAATTACTAAAGTCCGATTCAGAGGTATAAAACGAAACTGCTGCATCCGTAGCTACTTCAACCCCATTTGTACAATCCAAAATATCGGTTTCAAACAACCACATATCAACATCACCGGTAACTTTAATGGCATCGTAAAAACCATCTAAAGTACAGTCTTTAATTTCGTGATATTCTGCATCTGTAACTAAATCAAGCGCATTTTCTCCAGGATCATCGCCAAATGTAGCTGCACCCGATTCAAAAGCAATCATTTTAAACGAAACTTCGGTTTCGCAGCTAAACATTGGTGCATCAGTTAAAGCGCCCCCGGCAACAATATAAGCCTGCCCATATGAAGGGCCTTGTATTGTGAGTGCTGCGTTCAGGTTAATGGTTTGGGTTGCGGTTATGATCTAGGTGCCGCCATCTAGCCGAACAACTGAAGGCACTGTGATGTGTAAGTCTAAAAATTCGAGTATTTCCGGAATGGTTGTCCAACTTTCGTTCGGACCCACATCGAAGGTATTACTCATTTCAATTTCTTTTTCTTTTTTTATCCAATTGCCATTATAAGCAATGAATGTGCGTGATTTCCATCGATATAGTTTGGATGTGGCAGTAATTCCATCAATTGTGGCAACCCCATTGCCATCTACCTGCACAACATCGGTATGGGTACCTACATTTTTTACGGTTATAGCTAGCCCGTTATCTGCAGATGTTACAATAGGCAAGGTAAGTGTTATATCTCCACTGGCAACAATAAAGGTTTCAGTTTTTGCAATTGTGCCTGTAGCAATTTTGGTCACTACATTTACAGAGCCTACTCCGGTTGCAAATGGCAACCATTTGGCTCCATCCCAGGTATAATATCCTTCGGGAACTACTGCACTGCCCGATGGGCGATATATCAGCATGCCAGCGGTGGGGGAGGCAATGGTAGAAGCATCGGTAAGGCTGGTAAGCGCTGCCGTGGGTGGAATAATACCTTTGTTTCCACTCCCGCTGTGTAACTCTAAAATGGCATTTGCTGCAGGAGCCGTGTTATTAGTATCGGAAATTCGAACCTGGGCATTCAAAGGGAGTATAACTCCCATCAGCAGGCATATAAGAAGCTTAAATGTTTTTTTCATAATTTCAAATATTAATTTGTAATTAAATTAACGTATATCTCTTGATCTGCCTTATATTCAACACTTTTTTTATAATTTAACAGATGTAGTTTTATTAAAGTTACAAAAAATACACTATTAGGATTACAATTTCTACCATTATTTATTCACCCTAACCTATTTTAAAATATACCCTCTTATAACGATATCAATCACTTCAATCAGCACTAAAATAACTACAATTAGTTCGAGTTTGGTACTGGCACTGTGGTGCATTATATCGCTGAAATACTCTAAATGCTCCCGGATTATTCTCAGATCTTCATGGATATTTGCCGAGCGCTTTTCCATGTACAAAGCATTTTTAAGTTCTATATCAATTTTTATTAAATAATCGCTTTGCCAGGTTTCGGGAACAGAATCGAAAATATGTAGGTTTTCAAGTATTTGATTTTTTAAATTAAGCGTTTTTCCGATAAATTTTTTGAGGTTTTTATCTGATATCTCAAGTTTGCCTTTTTTTTCCAACACAGAAGTGTGCTTGTTTGTTTCCTCCAGTAAGATTCTCGATTTTTGAAAATAGTAGTCTAAAGCAACCGATTGGGCAATGTTTAGCATTACTAACCGCATTGTTTCAATATCGCAATAGGTTAAGTCGGCTTTATTAAACCCAAATTTTATTTCCGAAGCATTAGGCTCTATATAGTATTCTTTAATTAATTCACTATCGTAAAAATATTTACAGTGGTCCGAAATAATAGTTATAAATTCATTAATTTTCGCATCGTCAAAATTTAAAAAACAAACAACCCCATATTTCAAAATAGATACATACTGCTCTGTATCAGCTTCATAAAATAACTCATAATAGTTGGAATAAAGCAATTCGGCCGTATAAGCCGCTTGAAACGACTCAATATTAATGTTTTCCGATATTTGTGTTGCTATTATTTTATACATCCATACTATTATTTGTTATCCATCCTGAATTTCTTTAATATAGGAAATGGCTCACTATTAAATTTAGCACAAAAATTCCCAGCAAAACGATTACAATCCACTCAAGTTTCATGCTTGACCCATGGTTTATTAAATTGCTAAAATATTCCAAATGTTCGCCAATTATTTCCAGCTCTTTATTAATGTTATCGAACCGTTTGTCCATAAACAGGGCTGTTTTCATTTTAGCATCGACCATAATAAGGTAATCGCTTTGTTGCGAATCAGGAATGGAGTCAAAAATCCGTAAATTTTCAACTACTTGATTTTTTAAATTATGCGTTTTTCCAATGAATTTCTTGAGTTTTTTATCCGAAATTTCCAGTTTTCCGGTTTTTTCTAAGTATACAGTGTGTTTGTTTGTTTGATCTAATAAAACTCTGGTTTTTTGAAAGTAATAATCCATTGCAACAGATTGCGCAAGGTTCAACATGATAATCCTGAGGGTTTCTATATCAAAGTAAGTGAGTTCTGCTTTTTTTATTCCAAAAAATAACTCTTCAGCCTTGGGTACAATTTGATATTCTTTTGTAAGTTCACTATCGTCGAAATAATTGCAATGCTTCGAAATTAGCCTGATAAACTCATTGATTTTTGCGTTGTCGAAATTAAAAAAACAAACTACACCATAGCTAAAAATGAATACATATTGCTCTGTATCAGATTCGTAAAATAATTCTAAATGGTTCGAATAAAGTAATTCACCGGTATAATCAGCCGCAAATGATTCAATATTTATAATATCGGATATCTGATTCGTAATAATTTTAAACATTCCCGGGTTGTACTGTTAGTGCAAATTGTGAATTCGAAACAGTTATTTTGCTTTACAACTAGTTTCCTTATTAAAAGTCAGCTCTTGATTAAATGTAGCATTTTTTTCTGGCAAATCAATGTTCTATTAGGATTAATTCTACTATTAAACACCCTAATTATTAAAAATATACACAAATTTAAACCGATTTGAATTTAGGTATAAATTGAACCTACTTTTTCTAAATGCGATGATATTCATCATTGAAATAAGGTGATATATCTTATCACAAATTGGGTAATGTCTTATTATTCATAATGATAAAGGTAATTGATTTTTATCTAATCAATTTATTCTTCGATTTATGAAAATTTAAATAAGCGGGTTACCAGACCTAGCCAGAAGAATGATTTCTCAGTAAGGGTTTTAAAAAGTGAACGGGCAATCCTGGATTTAATATCCATAACTGCCCGTTCATTTATGAGTTAGGTCTGGCTACTTCCGATAGCTATCGGGACGACTTACTACTAGCCTTAACGTTTATCCAGAAGAATTTCAATTTCATCCATTATTTTATTCATTGAGGCAATGGCTTTTTCGACCGGTTCGCTGGTTGTCATATCAACTCCGGCCTGTTTTAGCAATTCAATCGGATAGTCCGAACCTCCCGAAGAGAGGAATTTCATGTATTTTTCAGTAGCGCCAGGTTCGTTGTTTAATACTTTTTCAGCAAGGGCAGCTGAAGCAGTAAACGAAGTGGCATACTGATAAACATAATAATTGTAAAAGAAATGAGGAACAGATGCCCATTCCAATGTATAGAGATCGTTTATAATACAAACCCCTTTATCGTGCCCGTAATATTTTCTAACAATATCGCCATAAATTTTCGTTAATACTTCGCTCGTAAGGGCCTGACCAGCTTCTGCATGTTCATGAATAGCCAGTTCAAACTCGGCAAATTGCGTTTGACGGAACAATGTACCTTTATAACCATCTAAACGACTCATTAGAAGCGATACCTTGGAGTTATCGTCCTTTATTTTCTGAACCATATATT
>JAIFLU010000052.1 GCA_020048915.1 Bacteroidota bacterium
TTTACAACAATCACACTTTTTCTATAGAAAACCTGTTCTCCAAAGTTTCGCATATAGTTGGTGAATGCCACTACCTCGTAATAGCCTGTTTTAAGGGTATCCGGAAGATAAAAACTACCGAAGGCCTGATTGTTTTCTGCTTTTATGTGAATTTTTACATACGAATTATCCTGGTTACGCAATACCAGATAGCAAATGTCGCTGGGGTTACCAGCATTACTATTTGACGTAATCTGGAGGTTAAAAAGTACATTTTCGCCCGCCACGTATATATCCCTGTCTGTAGTTAACAATACACGTTCAGGTATTAGACTGGCTGTTTCCGAATTTTTATCTGGTATAGCCGAAAAAGCCGTAATGGAAGTTCCTGATAATAGCCATAAAAAAAACAGTGCTTTTATCCTAAAAATATTTTTTAACAAATGCATTAATTTAACCTCCCTGAAATTGGATACTATAAAATTTCGTCTCTCCATGTGAATCGGAATGTCCATCAGTATATCCACGATTTAGGAGGAGCCAAATCATTATACCCTTCTTGCGAAATTGAATCAAAATCTATGGGAGAAATCTTGTTTAAGGTATAATTGTTCCCTGAGATAGATGGCTCCACAATATAAGTATTAATGTTTACCGACGAAGTTTCGAAGAATCCCAATACAATTTTATTCGAATCGTTAACACACGTTATGTTTCCGTAACTCTGAAACGAAATTGGATCGAAAATTTGCTGGCTGGCAGCCAATTGTCTGTTTAACGATTTATAGTATTTATAGGTATCATTATTAATGTGGTACTGCTTGAAAGAAATAATATACTTATACAAATCATTATTAATTATCCGCACGCACATAGGGCAACCTGGTATTGAAACTTCACGGCGCACAACACCATAAAAATTAAGATCGAACGGGCAAAACCCTAAATCGTGCTGGAATTCCAAAGAACTGTTATACTGCCTGTCGTTAATATTGAAGAAATCGTTTAAATTATATTTCTTCCAACAATAACTGATAGGCGGGTCACTCGATCGGGCAATGTATTCCACTAAAAGGTAATTCGAAAAGCGATAATAAGGTTCGGTTTCAGATTGTAACCTGAACACAGTTTGAAAATGGGAACCTTTTAAATCCAGGAATTGAGCTTTCCCGTCAATGGTGAGGTTATACTTGAGTTTTTGAGGAATACTGGAAATTTCTTCCTGAGTCCCTTTCGGTAACAATTTCTGCTCTGCCGATTTATAAACATTATTATTTTTTGTCACAACCGTCAAAAAGTATGTCGAACCAATTTTTGGCTTGAATGTGGCCGAATCGGAATAATACTTTCCAGCAGTGAGCTCTTTAAAATAGAAGCTGTTTCCTAAATTGTCCGTAATAAAAACTTTTGCCCCTTTTTCGGGAAATGTTGCAATTGTATCATAATTAACTGCTTTTGTTACCGAGATAACATGGGTTTTATATTCGTCTGTTATCAGGCCTTCAATCACAATTGCCTCGGGTATATCTTCTAATTCCGGCGTATATAATTCCTTGCACGAAAATGCTGTTATGCTGCAAAGAAGAACGCTAAACCATAAAAATTGCTTCATTTGAGAGGATTTAAAAAACAAAATTATAGGTGAATGTGGGCATTGGCCTTCCAATAATATAAAGTTTATATAAGGCGGATCTTCCATTGTAATTAAACGGACTGCGGTCGCGCTGATAAAAAATAGAATAAGCATTTTTGCGCCCGTAAACGTTAATAATGGAAATTGTCCAGTACCCTTTCCATTTCTTTTTAATTTTTAAACTTTCGTAGCGCGAAAGTGAAATGTCTAACTTATGATAATCGGGCATTTTATATTTGTTCCGATCGGAGTAGTAAACAATCTGGTACCCTTTCATCGTGTATTTTAACTCGGGGTACGAAACAGGCCTTCCGGTATTATAATTAAACGTAAAACCAAGTTTCCATTGTTTATTGAGGCTATATCCGCCATTAATTACCAAATTATGCAGCCTGTCCATGTTATCCGAAAACCAGGCATTTTTGTTTATTTGCTCTTCAGGATTCTGGGAAGTTGTTTTTCTAAGCGATTTAGACAAAGTATAGCTTACCCATCCTGTAAGCTTTCCATTATTCTTTTTTATGTATAGTTCCGCTCCAAAACTAATACCTCTGGCAGATATTAAATCAGTTTCAACATGGTTGTTCAGCAATATCTGCGAACCGTTTTTATATTCCGTTACATTTTGATATTGCTTATAAAATACTTCGAATGTTGTTTCATAAGCATTTTGTTTAAAATTTTTAAAATATCCCAAAGCCAGTTGGTCGCTAACCAAGGGTTTTAAAAATCCATCGCTGAGTTTCCAAAGATCAGTTGGTGTTGAAACTGCGGTATTTGAAATTAAATTGACATATTGGTTTATTCGGTTATAACTAAAACGTAAGGAGCTCGACAAATTAACATTATACCTGAAAGAGAAACGAGGTTCGATACCCCCCCAGGTTTGAATAGTTTCTCCTTTTTTAAAAATTAACGAATCGATTATTGTTTCTTCCGATTTTGAGAAACGGGGATCATAGATATTTACCTTTTTTGCTCCCAGGTAATTAAAACCTGAATACCGGATACCAAATTCCAGGCTTATTTTGTCGTTGACTTTAAAATCGTCTCCAATAAAACCGGCCCATTCCAACCCATTTTCTGTTTCAATGTTTTTCTTAAGTACAGAAGACTCTTCCCCAAACGGAGTAACCTCCCCCGGCGAAACATTATACAGAAAACCATTTAATCCAAGGCTAACAATATGCTTTTCGTTTGGCTTATAGATAAAATTCCATTTCAAACTCCGGTATAATAATGAATTGGTAAGTTTATACGAATTCAGAGGTTTCAGGGTATCTTTTTCGGTATAGGATGCATTGTATTGACTTACTCCGAGCGTAATATTTGTATAGAAATTACTATTAAACCTATGTGAAAAGTTTGCTGAGCCAAGTAAATTTCCATAACCGTAGCTATGCGTGCCCGAAATGCTGAATTTATCGTTGCTGGAATATCCAAATAAGGACAATTTGTCGCGTTTACTAATGTCGTACGACAAAAACATGTTCATGTCGTTAAAGCTTGCCGAGCTATTCATTAAATCTGCATCGGGAATTTTTTTCAACATCCAGTCCGAATAGGAAGTTCTTCCTCCAATTATTAGGGTAATCTTTTTTTTAATTGGAATTTCCAGGCTAAGTCTGCTGTTTATTAAGCCTATTCCCCCTTTTACTTTTACACGTTCGAGGTCAGGCGATCCCATCTTTACTGTTAAAATAGACGATGCCCGTTCTCCGAATAAAACAGGAATCCCTCCTTTATATAGCGTTGCCTCGGCAATTCCATCGGGGTTAAGAATTGATGTTAGTCCAAATAAATGAGAGGAATTAAAAATGGGAACATCTTCAATCAATACCAAATTTTGATCGGCGCTACCACCACGTACATTAAACCCGGAACCAAATTCCCCGGTAGTCTGAACTCCCGGCATCAGCGAAAGCCCTTTTATAATGTCCGTTTCCCCAAGATTTTTCGGTAGTTCTTTTATTGCTTTAGCATCAATGCTCATTACACTCATTTTGGTGCGCCGGTAATACTGATCTATCCTGGCTGAAGTCACTGACACTTCGTCGAGTAAAATTGTTTTAAGGTACATTTCAATTGTCAAATTTCCATCGCTGAAAACTTTGATTTTCATCGTTTTTTCTTCAAACCCGGGGTAAACAACTTTTAATTCATGTTCTCCCACAGGAATCTGCATTGCAAACTTTCCACGATAATCCGATTCAAAGCTTTTGTTCAAATCGGTCACCTTTATTTTTGCCCCAATTAATTCGTTTGTGCTGCTGGCATCCATAATAGTACCTTTCACTAAGGCATTGCTTTTACTGCCATAGCTTAACCGGTCTCCAATTTCATAAAAACTAAAATCATCATTTTGGGTAGTGATAATTGTTTCCTGCGAGGGAGGCAGAAATACATAGTATGTGTCATTTATTTTTGAAACAGTCGATTGAGATATTTTAGTGATTATAGAAAAAGCTTCCTCTAACGGCATTTGTGAGATGGTGTTTATAAACTCTTTTCGCTCAAACCATCCCGGATTGTAAAATATTTTAACATCGTATTTTGCCTCCAGGTCCTTAACAATTGTATCGAAGGGAACAAACGCATTCTTAATTTTTATTGAATCGGCTATTTGAGCATTGGTTACTAAATCGACACAAAGAAAGACGATGAGAACTAAAAATCGGACAATAAACTGATTCATGAGATAACTAATTTCGATAACGCATTCAAAGTTTCAAATTTTGTACCTTTCAATTGTAATGGAGAATATTTAATTTAACCAGAATTCAAATAACCCCGGAATTCTAATGGGGGTTAAAATATTTTTTAAACCTATTTATGCCGGGCAGCAAATATAGTATTTACTTATTCGCCAAAATAGAAGTTTTATCAGTTAAATTTGTTTTAAAATATTATTGCTGTTGTATTTTCAAGTTTTAATAAATAATAGCACAAAACTCAATCGCATATTACCGGTAAACTTTAATTTTTGAATAAGTAAGGAATACTTCTCCTTCATTATTGATTCCTTTTACCTCAATAATATAATTTCCAAGCCAATCGGAAGAATAAAATTCAATATTATTTTCTCCGGGTTTTAATTCCATCAGCGGGTTCCAATATAGTAACTGCCTGAAATCTGGAGTTGGATCGTAAAAGGCATTGGGAACATTCGGCAGATCGTAATACGAATATTCTGTAAACTTCCCCACCGAATAGGCAATAATTCCTTTGTTTAACGGTAAAGTATCTGTTTTTTTACTTCGTATAATAGAAATTATTCCGTTATATTCTAAATCGCCCTTTGTTACAATGGCATTGCATAGTTCAATTTTTGAGATATCGCCCGAGCTCAGATTCATTATTGGGGTAAGATCGTAAATTGGAAAACCATCTAAAAATACTCCGGCAGGTTTCGGAAAAAACTCAGCAGTTACTGTATTTAAGACGTAGGGGATATACTTTCCTCTTCGTACTGCTATTTTAGCAGTTGTTAAAATATTCTCCGAAATCTCCATTAAATTATTTAAAGGAACATAATCGGATGGATAGACTATAGCTGTTGGACCGTTATATATGCGGGGAAATTCATATGCAGAGTTTTTGACCGGTACTGTTTTTAAATATTTCAAAGCATATGTTTTTTGAATAGCAACTATTTTTTGGCTTTCGATAATATATTTTCGAAGATCCTTTGATAGTATAAAATTTGCATGATGAAATGGTTGATTTAATTGAAATTTATCTTCAAGAAGAATTATACATTCGCCAATGCTGTCACTTTCAGTGCTAATTATGAGCTGCTTGCCAAGATAGTAATCCGAGAGCAGAAACTGAAACTGTCCTTTTTCATCGCTCGATGTATATTGCAAATTCACAATGGAGTCGGGTGTTGATAAAAACAAGCGTTCTTTCTGAACAGGGGTGGAATCAGGTTTAATTAGTTTACCGCTTAAATAAATCCCTTCTTTTTCGACAGGATAATTAATTTCTTTTGAAAAAGGTGTTATCATCTCAGAAGAATTTAGCGGATTTCTCCAATCTAACAGATATTGTGTATAGGGATTTACTCCCTTTATTGAAATTGATATTTTCTTCCGGTATTTATTATAAGCATCGGTATCCAGGTGTAAAGTCAACTTTATTTTTTCCCTGACAGCGAAACTATCTTTTTCTAAAGCGAGTTTTACAGGGCATTTTTCCGGATCGGTTAAATTTGAATCATTGACATAATTCTGTTTGCTTTTGGGATTATTAATCTGAAATAAATTGTTAAGCCATTCATCAAACCGATTTACAACGATCAGGCTTTTTCTGAAAAACAACGATTCGTCAAAGTTTCGCATATAATTTGTAAAGGCGACAACTTCGTAGTACCCGGTTTTAAGGGTATCGGGAAGATAAAAACTGCCAAAACCTGTTTCCCGGTTTATTTTTATATAAAGCTTACTGTAAATATTTTTAGTATCGCGTAAAATCATGTAGCAAACTCTGCTTCCCAGATTATTGGTTGAATCGTTAGAAGTAACATTTACGTTAAAAAAAACAGATTCTCCGGCAACATATATATCCCTGTCTGTTATAACCGTAACTCTTTCGACCGGAACCGAAAAATTATTTATTCTGGTTCTCCCAGCCAAAGCATTAAGGCTAAATACTACCGAAAGAAAGAAAACAATTATGTAAACTGTTCTGCACATATGAGTTATTACAAAATTCAGGGGTGTTTGTTAATTCATACCCCAGGAACATTTAGCTAATAAACTTCTGTTTCTTTTATGTTTGAAGGTTATCTGGAATACGATTCTTTGACAATTTTTTATTGGTATACAAATATAGAATTTCCTGGTACTAAAAAAATATTTTGAGTATCAGTTTAAGGTTGTTTAAATTCGATTTTTAAGTTTCTGCAGCAAATTATGTCGTTTGAATGAATTGAAACATACATGTAATTTACCCTGAAAGGACAAAGCTGATTTGGTTACAAATCATTTCTATTTCCTGTTTTTCCGATGGATAGTTATTAAAACGGGCTTAAATTTTTAGTTTTATTTTTAACTTTCCTAAAACGGTCGTGAATCCAATAATCAAGAGCGAGAATATCACCGATTTTAGTATCCCGACACTGCCGGTTGTCAGCCAGGTAGGAAGCGTAAAGGCATAGAGTGCATAAAAACTATATACAAAATAGGGGATAAGGTAACAGGTGAGGGTGCTTGTTCCTCCTGTTTTTATAATAGAAAACCACTTTTCCTTCGCTTTTAAGTCGACTAGCCAATAAAAAATCAGGAAGAGTGCAATGGAAATACCACTGCAAATCAATATCCATGGTGGAGTTGCCAGATTTTTCGAAATGATAAAGAAATTCCGAAGCAAGAATCCTGCAATTATAAGCAATACGGAAGCAGCAATTGCCGCAGAAAAAAACTTTTTAGTGCCTTCTGTTCCTACAAACCTTTTTAATAGCAGTGTCAATAAAATTCCCACAAATGTAAACGCATGAAATGCCCCGTTACCAACAAATACTTCGCCTTTTCCAAAAATACCCGAATGACCGGCAATATTAAACAGCATAAAAAACAACCATGCAGCGATCAGCATAATCCAGCTCTGTTTTAATAACAGATATAAAAGAGCACTTCCCAAATATGCCCAGCCTATCAGGCCAAGTATTCCCCACCACCTTGGTTGAAAATAGGTTACTGTTTCCACACCTTCGGCATTTCCCCTGAAAATTATGGCAAGTAACGCCAGAATAATTACTCCGGTAATTTGAATGGAGATATAAAAATATTTTCGGTTTCCTTCTGCTTTTGGATATACATTCCAAATCATAAAGAAGGCAGCAACGGCGATTATTTCGTACCAATACGGATTTATTCCGGTCGCCTGACCATTCAGTTCCGAAAAATTGACGGTAAAAACTCCCATAATGAGCAATGCGAGAGACCGTATTACTATATGCCAGCTTATTTGTAGTTTGGATTGTCCATTATCGATTCGGTTTTGGATAGCAAAGGGAATCGACATCCCCATAACGACTAAAAAAGCCGGAAATACAATATCGGCCAGCCCCATTCCATCAGTTTGGGTAGCCGTATGTTCCATCCAGGATGGGATTCCAGTTAACGTCCATAGGTCATTTACAAAAATCATTAAAAACATGGTAAATGCTCTGAACACATCTATGGAAGGAACTCTCGAAAAGGCTGTTTTCATTATTTTACAATAGGGTTATCGTGCTTTAGTATTTCGGTATACATTGCCCGGAAGCATTGCGACGGACTGTTTCCTTCGACTGCATCCGAAGAAGTCTTTTTCCCATAGAATTCGTCCATAAAGGAACCTGCATCTGACCAGACGGTTTGTATCATTCCCCGAAAGTGTTCGCTCATTTCAGGAGTGGACTGTGTTTTAAATCGTACCATATCGTTTGTCTGTTGCACAGCAATTTCGGGCATACGCCAGGGGCAGGTAGCAATATTCAATCCTTTCATAGCAAAATATACCGGGGTTTGGTCGGCGCGTTCGTAATGCCAGTCGCAAATCATCACATCTTTTGGGATCATATCAATTGCGCGGAAAGTACTGTTGTAACTGGCTTCCCACATACCCATTCCAGTGGTTTTGCCATCGATGAGCCGGTCGCCCCAAATCCAAAGTTTCCGGTTTTTCAAATTCAAGTGGTCGCGGATAGTGCGAACTTCGCCGGCAAACAATTCGGCCTTGTCGCGACCGCTGCAGCGGATGCAACTATCTTCGCCCAGATAAAATACTTCGTCCATCCCGGCATGAAAAGCGGTCGATTCAAAGGCATCACAAATTTCGTCTACTAGCTCAAAAACTACTTTATGAACACCCGGATGAAGTGGGCAATAGCTTTTGCAATATAACCCATCGGCATTTGGCCACTGATAGTTTACGGGCATTTTTACATGGGGGGTCTCGTCAAATTCGGGGTATACTTTTAAAAGGTTGGTTACTTTGTCGGCCCACGATTGATGTCCCAGCAGATTAATCTGAGGGATGAGTTGAATATTATGCTTTTTGCAGGTAGTAACCAATTTTTTCACATCGGCTTTTGATAATACTGACGGGTCGCGAAGTTCAGGGTGACTTTCGAACTGATAGTTATAATCTACGCGGAGAATAAGCGTGTTCACCTTTCGGGGAGCCAGCTCGGTATCAATGAATTTTACAAAATCATCGAGCCGTTCAGTCGAGGGCGCCCCAATACAAAAACCTCTGATAGGGAAAATGCTGTCGAGTTTTTCCTGTGCCTGACTTGGAAGCTGGCAAAATATAAGGTAAAGAAACATCAGGGATAAGGTCCGGAGATTTTTCATGATACTGTATTGCTATAGTTAGTACTATTGAAATAAGTTAGTTCGGGGGCAAGTTACGATAAAAACGGAAACAGTTAGTTTGTTCAATAAAGAAATAATCTATTTTTTAATTTGATTTGCCCAGGGATTTTATTTTTGGAAATCGAGCCGGATGGGCATTGTCATTTTTACATTCACCGGTTTACCACTTTGTTTACCGGGCTTCCAGTCGGGCGATTTTCGAATTACATCCAACACTGCCGAATCAAGTCTGGTATCGATTCCCCTTATTAGTTGAAGATCGGTTATTTTTCCCTGAGTATTTATGGTAAACGTGGTAATAATCTTTCCCGAAATTGCCGATTCGGAGAGTTCGCTTGGAACAACAAGCGTTTTAAGGATATAAACATAAAAATTGTTTAAGTCGCCTCCCTGAAAAGTGGGCGGTTGTTCAACCATGTAAAATACTGTCTCTTCCTTATTTTCGGGTGCAGATTTTTCAGCAAAAGAAGAAGACCTGGCAGCTTTTGCCGCAGTGGGAGGAGAAGTTCTGTAAACAGCCAGCTCTTTTTTAGCTTCCCGGGGTTGCGCTTCTTCGCTTTTTCTCGCTGACGCGGATGCCTCGCTCTCTTTTTCAATTACCTGGTTAGCGGCAATTTCGTCTGCTTGAACGGGGGCTCCCATCTCCATTAATTCCTCGGTTTCAGTAATTCTGTCCTCTGTATTATCGGCTATTTGAATGGGTAGCGGTTGAGTTTTGGGGGAATTTGATTTTTCTTCCCGAAGGGTTAGATTTTCAGTTTTTTCTTTTTTTATATCCATCGCCTTTTCGCTCATTGGAGCAGAAACCTCGGGTTGTTTTTGGATGTTTTGAGCGATTGGATTTTTAGTGTCTGCGAAACGGGTTTGAAATAGAAAATAAGTACCCAATAAAATTATAATGGAGGCTGCAGCTGCTAAACCAATGTATAGCTGGCGGGAGATATTTTTTCCCGATCCCGCATTCTGCTTCATACGAAGCATTTGTTTATCTAGCTCAACGAAAGTACTTTTCAGTTTGTCAGTTGATACCATCGACCACCCTTCCATGGCGTCCTGACAAAAAGGGCAGCTCTCTATATGGCGCTGAATAGCCAAACGGTCGCTTTCCGAAAGCGAACCTTCGGATAAACCGATAAATGCCTTACGACTCAGGCAGCCCGATGGAGTAAAAAGTTCATTCTCTAGCTTTGCCATACTCCTTTTCTAAAAGTAATTTTAAATTCCGCTTCCCATTTTGAATACAGCTCTTTACCTTATTAAGCTCGAAACCGGTAATTTCAGTAATTTGCTTATAGCTTTTATCCTGAAAGTAAATAAGCTCCACACACTGTCGTTGTTCAAAATCGAGTTCGCTCAGCGCCCGGGTCAGATTATTCATTTCCGATTCGGCTTCATGTATATGATTCAGTTCGGTCCAAAAATTCACAAATTCTTCAGAGAAATTTTTGGTGAATTCATCAAAATGAGCCTGCGACGAGACTTTTTTGCGTATAATAATCAGGCAGTGGTTTCGGCTCACGGTATGCAACCACCCTTTGAAGTTCAGAATTTGAGTGGTTTTTAAATCTTCAATCAGTTTTTCGAATACCTGCATGCAGGTATCTTTGGCTTCTTCTTCGTTTTTCAGGTATTTTATGCATACACCCAACACCAAATGCGCATAGCGGTTAAACAATTCACCGATAACAAGCATGTCGTTCTTTTTCCTGTAAGCTTCGAGCAAAGCTTCATCGGTGCTTGTGTGCAGGGTATTGGGAGTATGTTTTGTAAGAAATTTCAAGCGCAGGGTGTTTCGGTAAAAATACAAACAAAAGAGATTGAAAGGAGTTGGGGATGTTAGAAAAATGCTGTCGGTTAGATTTGGATAGGTTTTAGTTTTAGAATAGTTAAAAACTATTTCCGATGCTGTACTTTCTTTGCGAACTTCTGCGATAATCAGTGTAAATCTGCGAAATAGCCAAGAAACTATACCCAAAATGTGCGCAGGGAAAACGGTTTCTTAAGAAACTACCCCCTTGCATATTTTTTTGGTTAGCAATTCAAAATGCAGAGGGTAGTATCATATTTCATTCAATTTCCCGACTTTTTACCTGTACTATTTTATTAACTTAAACGCATGGTGCCACTTGTTATTCAACATCCCGGGGATGCACCACAACATGCAGAGCGGCTCAATTGCACGGGCCGATTGTACGCCACCCATATCGGCCACATCGTGTCCAAATAATTCCAAGATACCGCTTACTTCCTTTTTCGCATCGGTATTATTACCGCAGATAAACATGGTTGGTTTTTGACCAAAACCGGGATTGACCATAAACGGACTGCCAATGCAGCTAAATGCTTTTACGAGATTGGCTTCGGGGACTTGTTTCTGCAAATCTTCCATGAGAGAATTATCCAGCGTGGAAAAAAACCGGAGCACGCCATTGTCGGGAGGGGCATCGGCAATGGGATTGGTGGTGTCAATCACTATTTTCCCGGCTAGGTTTTTTGCACCTGCGAGTTTTAGCACTTCTTTGGCCGCTGTTCCTTTAGCTGCCAAAACAATAATATCGCCAAACTGAGCTGATTCTTCAAACGAACCTATTTTGGCGTTTTCACCTGCTTGCTTTTGCCATTCGGCAAGTTTTCCCCGATCGCGTGTACCCAGCATTACCTGGTATCCATAGTTTAGAAATCCGCTGGCAAGGGTTTGTGCTACCACGCCTGATCCTAATATTCCTGCTTTTTTCTTAGTATATTGTTTTAGTTAGGATTAATTAGTTGAAATATAAAATAGAGGAAACTTCGAATTTTATAAACACTCGATTCACAAAATTGTTGGTTGAACTGGGTTATAAACTTATTATAATCATCACATTGAACTCAGCATTCAATTATCTCACAAAATAATTTAAAATTCTTTATGGAATTTGCATAATGCTTGCATCTATAAATTACAAGCAGCTGCAATTCTTGTTTCACATAAATTTTATACAGATGAAAACCACCCGTTCAATCATAAGCGAAAAGATAAAACCTACCATGTTATTAATTCTGGTAGTGGCTGGATTATTTTCCTGCAATTCTGCGAAGTCGCAACCACCCACTGATAAAGATGTTGAAAAATGTTTGTCGCCGTATTTTCTGGTGATGAGCGATAATTCGGATACTGATACCCTTCCGCTGAAATCGACCTCAGCCGATGTCACCATTGCCGGGGTCATTGCTAATGTGAAGGTTACCCAGGTATATAAAAACGAAGGAAAGAACACCCTTGAGGCCATTTATGTTTTTCCGGCATCTACCCGCGCCGCAGTGCATGCCATGAAGATGACCATAGGTGAGCGTGTAATTGAGGCGGTGATTCAGGAAAGGGAGCAAGCCCGGCGCGATTACGAAAAAGCTAAGCAGGAGGGGAAAAGCGCTTCCTTGCTTGAGCAGATGCGGCCCAATGTTTTCCAGATGAATGTCGCCAATATTTTACCTGGCGATGTGATAAAAGTCGAAATGAGTTATACCGAGCTGCTGGTTCCTGAAAAAGGGGTGTACGAGTTTGTATACCCTACCGTAGTAGGGCCGCGATATTCCAATAAGTCCGAAAGCGAAGCTACTCCGTCCGACCAATGGGTGGCGAATCCTTATACTACCGAAGGAAAAAAACCATTGAATACTTTTGGCATTCATGTGAACCTGAATACGGGTATGCCTGTCAAGGATGTAACCTGCAGCACACACGAAACCGATATTGCCTATACCGGTGCAAACAATGCAACAATTTACCTGAAAAAGGGCAATGATTACGAAGGTAACCGCGATTTTATCCTGAAATATCGCCTTAAGGGGAATCAAATCCAGTCGGGAATGATCCTTTACGAAGGGAAAGACGAAAATTTTTTCCTGGCCATGGTGCAGCCTCCCCAGCGGATAACTCCCAATCAGATACCTCCCCGCGAATATGTATTTATTATGGATGTCTCGGGATCGATGAACGGTTTCCCAATCGACATTTCGAAAAAGCTGATGCGGAATTTGTTAAAAAACCTCCGCCCGATAGATCGGTTTAACGTGGTATTATTTGCTGGATGCTCCAATTTGCTGAGTGAAACATCGCTCCCGGTGAACGAAACCAACATTCAAAAGGCCATGCAGCTCATCGATAAACAGGAGGGTGGCGGCGGAACGGAAATCCTTTCGGCACTCCAAAAAGCGTTGGATTTAAAAGGTGTGGAAGGATATTCCCGGTCGTTTGTTATTGCTACAGATGGCTATGTGGATGTTGAGAAAAGCGCTTTTGATCTGATTCGTAATAATCTGGGTAAAGCCAATTTCTTTGCTTTCGGAATAGGTTCGAGTGTAAACCGGTATATTATTGAAGGAATGGCAAGGGTTGGCAACGGTGAGCCCTTTATTGTGGAACAACCGGAAAAAGCCGAAGTCATGGCCGAAAGGATGCGCGAATATATTCAGACTCCTCTGTTAACCGATATTAAGGTTACCTTCCCCGGATTTAATGCCTATGATGTGGAACCGTTAACTGTTCCTGATTTATTGGCCGACCGTCCATTGCTAATCTATGGAAAATACAAAGGTACTGCTGCCGGAAAGCTTGTAATTAATGGAAAAACGGGTGAAGGTTCCTATAACCAGAGTTTTGACCTGACTACCATTAAAGCATTGCCCGAAAATAGTGCCTTAAAATATTTGTGGGTACGAAACCGTATCATGATCCTCGACGATTATGGAAGAGTTCCTGGCGATTTCGAAGTCACTAAAAAAGAAGTGCTTAACCTTGGGTTAAAATACAATCTGTTAACCGCTTATACCTCCTTTATTGCCATTGACTCCGATGTTCGGAATACAACAGGGAATTCGGTTACCGTGAAGCAGCCGTTGCCTTTACCACAGGGAGTAAATAACAATGCCATTGGTGGAAATACAGGTGGAAGTATACGGAAATCGATGTCGTATGCTCCGGTTCAAACCAGAAGTTCGTTTAAAGCAATGATTGTTGAAGAAGCAGTGGAAGTCCCCATGGCAGAATTAAAGGAAGAAGAATTGGTGGAAAAGGAAGAACCTTACATTGTAATGGTTGAAGTTCCTGCAACTTTTAATGGAGGCGACTTATCTAAATTCCTTGTCTATGTAATGGAACATATTCAATACCCCAAAGAGTTAGCCGAATCGGGCATATCAGGGAAAGTATATGTTCAGTTTGCTGTGAACGAAAAGGGGAAAGTTGTCGATATTAAGATTTTGCGCAGCGTAGATCCATTGATCGACAATGAAGTAATCCGGGTATTGAAAAACGCTCCGTTATGGGTTCCTGCAATGCAAAACGGGAAACCGGTAAAACAACTATTCACTCTACCGGTGAATTTTGCTTTTCGTCCTGAAAAATAGGGGTTAAAAATACTTAATACTGCCTTTTGAAATTCTCTGTGTTTCTCCGTGCCTTCTCGGTGTCCCTCCGTGTAATTTTTGGTTACACAGAGAACCACGGAGGAGGCACAGAGGTTCACAGAAT
>JAIFLU010000118.1 GCA_020048915.1 Bacteroidota bacterium
TGGAGCAAAAGATATATACTATGTTTTGTGCAACAAATTTATGATTAAATGTTTAAATAATGCATAAACTGTTCAAACCTGTTAAAGTATACTGAATCCATTTCGTTATCTTCCATATAGGAAGCTTTGATAATATAATCGTACCGGTTAAAGGTTTGAATAATGGATGAAACATCAATTCTGTTTAACTTTAATGTTAGCTCTAATTTGGTTGAATCGGGTGGAGAGGTAATATACATACTCAGAATCTTGGAATCATTCCCTTCCACAATTTGAGAAATTTGAGTTAAAGAATAATCGTTCGAATTTAATTCTAAAACAATAATACCTCCCGGTTGCTTTATGGCAGTTAATTCTCCGAAATAATTTAATAATCGCTGAGAAGTTATTAGGCCCAGGTAGTTTTTAGTATGGTCCAGCACAGGAACCACTGTTAATTGGAGTTTGGCCGTTAGTTCAATAATTTCGTAAACATGTTGGGTTTCGTAAACAAATGGACTAAAAAGTGAGAGGTTGTGATTCCCTATGGCTTCGTCGGCGGAGTTTAAATCGTAAATATCTTTGTCAGAAATCAGTCCCAGAAACTCTTCATTGTTAACTATTGGCAGGTGCGAAATGCGAAAAATATCCATCCAGTATAGAGCCTTTACTCCGGTATCAGATGTCCTCAAAGCAGGTATTACATCCGAAATCAAATCTTTTGCCAGCATATTTCGCAATTATTTGTTAAAAACCGATTAGTTTTGCATTTTAAAACTCAAAAATGAGTAAATTTATTGTTACTTCAATAGAGAAAACATGACACGATTAAGTGTAAATATAAACAAAATTGCAACAATTAGGAATTCCCGTGGCGGGAATGTTCCTAATGTTCTTGATGCAGCAATTAATTGTCAGACCTATGGTGCTCAGGGGATTACAGTGCACCCTCGCCCGGATGAGCGACACATACGCTATGCCGATGTGCGTGAAATTCGTCCGCATGTTTATACCGAATTTAACATAGAAGGAAATCCGAACAAAAAGTTTATTGATCTGGTTTTAGAAGTCAAGCCCGAACAGGTTACGCTTGTTCCCGACTCACACGATGCCATTACATCCAGTCAGGGTTGGGATACTGTTAAATACCAAAAGCATTTGACCGATTTGGTTACCGAATTTCAAAAGCACGGAATCAGAACGTCGATTTTTGTGGAGGCGAATCTCGATTTTATTGAAGGGGCCGCCAAAACAGGGACGAACAGGATAGAATTATACACCGAACCATATGCTACCCATTACGTAATTAATAAACAAGAAGCAATTCAATCTTTTGTTGAGGCGGCAAACCTTGCAAAAAAACTAGGAATGGATGTAAATGCAGGCCACGATTTAAGTTTAGTGAACCTGAATTATCTGGTAACTCAAATTCCGATTATTGCCGAAGTTTCCATTGGACATGCGCTTATTTCGGAAGCCTTATATTTTGGTTTGGAGAAAGTTATTCACCGGTATCTGAAAGAACTGGAGAATACCTGATAAAATGCCAATCTTTTTTTTCGTAGAATTCAGCTTAATACAACTTTGATTTTATAGTGATGAAACTTTTTTCCAAAGTATTGGGGGAGGGGCAAGACCTTATTATCCTTCATGGATTGTATGGAGCTGGCGATAACTGGTTGACAGTTGCCCGGCAACTTTCCGATAATTTTAAGGTTCATCTTATCGATCAGCGAAATCATGGAAGTTCTGCACATGCCAAAGATCATAGTTATTTAGCTCTTGCAGGTGATTTAAAAGAGTATATTGAAGATAATAATATAAAATCTCCAATTCTTTTAGGGCATTCCATGGGAGGGAAAACAGTGATGTGGTTTTCAATTTTTAATCCTGAGGTGGCCTCAAAACTTATTATTGTAGATATTTCGCCGGTAAATTATTCTCAAATTTCTACTCCATCGTCATTAATTGAGCAGCATCTAAATATTGTAAATGCTATGCGATTGGTAGATTTAACGGTTTGTAAAACCCGCAATGATATTGATGGGGAATTAGCCGCCTATATTCGATCGGACAAAATTCGTCAGTTTCTTTTGAAAAGCATCGACCGCGAAAAAGATGGAGCATTTAAGTGGAAATTAAATGTAAATGCCATTAGCAACTACCTGCCAGAGATAATGAAAGGAATTGATATTGAAAAATATGCATCGCAGATCAATCCTCAAATTCCAGTGTTATTTATACGGGGAGAACTATCCGATTATGTTCCTGACGAAGACCTGGACAAAATTAATAAACTTTACCCACAGGTTGAAATTGAGACTATTCTGGGTTCTGGTCACTGGATTCATGCCGAAAAACCGGAGGCCTTTATTTTGGTTGTAAAACGGTTTTTAGGATTAATCGAATAAAGTTGTACTGGTTATAGCACTCTCATTTATCAACGGTTCACTTTTATACCTCAAAAACAACTGAGCAACTGCCAATACGTCTTTTTCGCAGTATTTTGCTATGCGTTTCAAATCTTTATCCTTATAATATACGCTGGCTACCATACTGCCATCAATATCATCTTTTGGTGTTGGTATTCCAAAAATGGATGTCAGAAGATTTAGGGAGGTGTAATGCTTGTAGTCGCCAAAACGCCAGAGTTCTAAGGTGTCGAGGTGATTTACTTCCCAGGGCTTTTTCCCGGCAGTATCCAGTATTTTCGGTAATTTCAAACCATTTATAAGAATTCGCCTGGCAATGTAAGGATAATCAAATTCCTTTCCATTGTGTGCACACAGCGTAATTTCCTTTTTTGAGGAAAGCGTTTTTAATAATTCAATAAATTCCTGAAGTAATACAGATTCGTTATCGTTATAAAAAGATTTTAACCGAATACTGTAATTTCCGGGTTCACCACCAGCATGAATCATTCCAATTGAAATGCAGACAATTTTACCGAATTCTGCATAAATACCAGCACGTTCATAAACTGTTGAAGGAGTTTCGTCATTCTTCGTTATAAACCCGGCTTTTTTATTCCAAAGCGATTGGAAATCAGGGTTTAGAAGATCGTAATTGGCTTGTAGGGGTACCGTTTCAATATCGAGAAACAATACATCGTCATTTTTAATATTGTCGAGCATACGTAAATCTTTTGACTATAAAAATAATACTTTTGCAACACTAAAGATATTACAACATGAATGAACTTTATCCAATAAAATTTAAACCTATTCTAAAAGACCGTATTTGGGGAGGTAATAAGTTAAAAACACTTTTTAAAAAAGAAGGAAAATGTACTACCTGTGGCGAGAGTTGGGAACTTTCGGCTGTTCAGGGAGATATTTCGGTGGTTACCAATGGATTTTTGAAAGGAAATAATCTCCAGGAGCTCATTGAAGTATACATGGGCGATCTGGTTGGCGAAAAGGTGTATGAACGTTTTGGAATTGAATTTCCCTTATTAATAAAGCTTATAGATGCTACCGACGATCTTTCCATCCAGGTTCATCCCGATGATGAATTGGCACATAAAAGGCACGATTCGTTCGGAAAAACAGAAATGTGGGTTGTGATGGATGCTGAAAAAGGTGCAAAACTCATTTCAGGATTTAATAAAAAAATTGATAAAACGGAGTATCTAAAGCATGTGGAGGGCAAAACCCTTAAAAATATCCTCAATAGTGAAGAAGTAGAAGAAGGAGATGTGTTTTTTATACCAGCGGGAAGGGTTCATGCAATTGGAGCAGGAATTCTCCTGGCAGAAATTCAGCAAACTTCTGATATCACATATAGAATTTACGACTGGGATAGAGTTGATGCTGCCGGTAAATCGCGGGAGTTACATACCGAACTGGCTTTAGATGCTATCGATTATAGTATTCATAACTCCTACAAAACAGAATATGAAAAAGTGCTCAATAAAACGGTGAATATTGCTACATGTCCTTATTTCACTACCAATATAATTCAGTTGGATCAGCCGGTCCGAAAGGATTATAATTTTATCGATTCATTTGTTATCTATATATGTTTGCATGGGGAACTTATTCTTAAAACCGAGAATGATTTTGTTGAGAAAATTGGTACAGGTGAAACTATACTTATTCCGGCTTCATTAAAGGAAATTGATATAATACCGGTAAAAGAATCGAAAATATTAGAGGTGTATATAAAGGAATGAGTTCCGGGTTGCGAGTTACGAGTTACGAGTTGCGGGTTGCGGGTTGCAAGTTATGGGTTACGAGTTGCGGGTTGCAATCCCGATCCGCGATAGCTATCGGGACTATCGGGAGCAGGTAAATCATATGTTGCAAGGTGCAAAAGAATACAGTTTAAGAAGAGCAAGTTGCAGTTTAGGGACTTGAGGGCAACGGAAAATTGATAACAGGTTTTTATAAAAATGAGCCGCCCTGAATTAGTACTTTTAAGTCAGAATATTATTAAGAGTTAGGTAACGAAATTATTTTAGGGAAATGGAACAAATATTAATAAAATCAGCTGTATTTAAATTAAGTGCTCCCGATCTGAAATCGTGCCCAAAATCAGATATTCCCGAATATGCGTTTATCGGTCGTTCGAATGTGGGTAAATCTTCCCTTATTAACATGCTTTGCAATAAAAAAGGGTTGGCAAAAACTTCTTCCACGCCGGGGAAAACAAAGTTGATAAATTTTTTTCTTATCAACGATTCATGGAGTTTAGTTGATTTACCCGGCTATGGATATGCAAAAGTTGCTAAAACAGATAAAAAAGAATTTAATAAATCGGTAAACGATTACTTGTTAAAAAGGGATAACCTGCATTGCGTTTTTGTACTCGTCGATTCGCGGCATTCCCCTCAATCAATGGATATCGATTTTATTAACTGGCTCGGAACAAATGGTATCCCTTTCGTTTTGGTTTTTACAAAGACCGATAAACAATCCCCACCAAAGACAGAAGAAAATATTTCGATTTTTATGGATACGTTAAAAGAATGGTGGGATGACCTTCCAAAGTATTTTGTCAGTTCCATAACTACCAAAGCAGGAAAGCAAGATATAACGGACTATATAGAAAAAACACTCATAAAATTTAAACATAGATAAAATTCATGCCGCGCACTTGCTGATTATTTTTTACATTTGCTCGCGAAAAAATTAATCTTAAATTAATACGAATTGAATGGCAGCCAATACACCGATTAAGTTTTTTTCAGGTACTGCATCTAATTACCTTGCAGAAAAAATAGCCAAAAGTTTCGGCACCCAATTAGGCCGAACTTCCATAACCAGATTTAGCGACGGTGAATTTCAGCCAGCATACGATGAGTCAGTAAGAGGAGCCACTGTTTTTATAATTCAGTCTACTTTTCCACCCTCTGAAAATTTATTTGAGTTATTAATGTTAATAGATGCCGCAAAACGTGCTTCTGCTTATAAAGTTGTTGCCGTAATGCCGTATTTTGGTTTTGCCCGTCAGGATAGAAAAGATAGGCCACGTTGTTCCATTGGGGCAAAACTGGTAGCTAATTTGCTTACAGCAGCTGGAGTAGACCGGATAATGACTATGGATTTACATGCCGATCAGTTACAGGGATTTTTTGATGTACCTGTAGATCATTTGTATGCATCCCCAATCTTTGTTCCTTATATCCGTAACCTTAACCTCGATAACATTGTAATTGCTGCACCCGACATGGGAGGGACCAAAAGAGCAAATGCATATTCCCGTTTCCTCAATGCCGAAATGGTAATTTGTTACAAATTAAGGAAAAAGCCAAACGTTGTCGAAGAAATAAGAGTAATTGGCGATGTTGCCGGAAAAGATGTGGTTATTGTCGATGACATGATTGATACTGCCGGGACTATCACTATGGCTGCAGACCTGATGATGGATATGGGCGCAAATACAGTTCGTGCGGTAACTACACACCCGGTGTTATCTGAACCTGCATACGAACGAATTGAGAAAAGTAAACTTACAGAGGTTTTAGTAAGCGATACAATTCCTTTAAGAAAAGATTGTTCGAAGATCAAAGTCCTTACTGTTGCTGATGTTTTTGCTGATGTGATAGAAAAAGTTTACAATTATCAGTCAATTAGTTCCAATTTTATAGTTTAACTATTATATTTGCACCCTCAAAATTTATTACACAAAATACTATTTCGAAAGATGAAATCGGTTGAATTACTAGGCACATTAAGGGAAAATACAGGAAAAAAAGCTTCGAAAGGCTTACGTTCACAGGAGAATGTTCCATGCGTATTATACGGAAACGGAGACAATAAATATTTTTCGGCTCCAGCCAGCGCGTTTCGCGAAATTATATATACTCCAAACGTTTACCTGCTTAATCTAAATATTAACGGCGAAAAACGTAAAGCAATTATTCAGGAAATTCAATTCCATCCTGTTACAGATGCGTTGGTACATATTGATTTCTTAGAAGTGAACGACAATAAAAAACTTGTTGTTAGTCTTCCTGTTAAAACCAGCGGTAACTCTGCAGGTGTTAGAGAAGGTGGTAAACTTTCTATTGAAAAGAAAAAATTGAAAGTAAAAGGATTTGTAAAAGATTTACCAGAAGATATTAATATCGACATCACTCCGCTTGGAATGGGCAAATCGATCCGTATCGGTGATTTAGCTTTTAAAAATATAGAATTTGTTGAAGCCAGTGCAATGCCTGTAGTATCTGTTAAACTAACACGTGCTGCCAGAGAAGCTGCTGAAGCAACAACAACTCCTGCTAAAAAATAATATTTTAGTTTGAAATACCTTATTGCAGGCCTTGGAAATATAGGCGCGGAGTATGCTCATACCCGACACAATATAGGATTCGACGTATTGGATGCACTGTCAAGTGCATCCAATATTTGTTTTCAGGATAACCGATACGGACAAATAGCGGAATATAAATTTAAAGGTCGAAATTATATTTTGCTCAAGCCTTCTACTTATATGAATTTAAGTGGTAAAGCTGTAAACTATTGGTTGCAGAAAGAAAAAATACCTGTCGAAAATCTTTTGGTTATTGTGGATGATTTGGCTTTGCCGATGGGAAAACTGCGGCTTAGAGCCAAAGGCAGTGATGGAGGACACAATGGATTGAAAAATATCACAGAAATTTTAGGTCATAACAATTATGCACGTTTGCGTATCGGCATTGGCGATAGCTTTGCCAAAGGAAATCAGGTGGATTTTGTTTTAAGCAGGTGGACTATGGAAGAATCCATTGCGCTGAAAGATCGTTTTACAATTATTTTCGAAATAATCCAAAGCTTTGGTACTATTGGTATTCAACAAACAATGAATTTCTTTAATAATAAATAAATTCATTCGGATGGAAACAGCCAGCATTCGGATCGATAAATATCTTTGGGCAATTCGGGTATTCAAAACCCGCACTATGGCCACTGAAGCCTGCGATAAAGGCCGGGTTACAATCGAAAATGTGAATGTAAAACCTTCGCGAGCTGTTAAAGTTGGAGACATAATTATGGTGCGCAAGCCGCCGGTAGTGCATTCGTTTAAAGTATTAGGACTTCTTCACACCCGTTTATCGGCTGAAAAAGTGAAAGAATTTGCTACAGAACTTACTACCGAGGAGGAACTTCAGAAATACCATCTCTCTAAAATTGGGGCAAACGTGATAAGAGATAAGGGTGCCGGACGCCCTACAAAAAAGGATCGCCGCGATATTACTAAAATAACCGGTTTTGAAGAATAAATTATGATTGTAGCTAAAGAACTACGAAAAAGCAATATTGTTGAGTATTTGCTCTACATGTGGCATGTGGAAGAAATTCTTCGGGCTCATAGCTTTAATTTCTTTGAGATTGATAAAAGTATAGTTGCTCGATATAACCAGCCTCCTGAAATTATGACGGAGATTCGAAATTGGTATCGACAGCTGGTAAACCAGATGATTAATGAGGATCTTCAGGAAGTGGGACACCTTAAATACCTGAACGAAATTTTATTTCGACTAAATGACTTGCATATTGACCTTATAAATTCAATTCAGGAAGAGAAATATGCTGAATTTTATCGATTTGCGTTGCCTGTTTTAAACGATTTACGAAAAAAAACTTCAAAGGAAAATATTACTGAAATTGAAGTATGCCTGAACGGTTTATATGGCGTAATGTTATTACGAATGCAAGGGAAACCAATTGGCGCTGAAACTAACGAGGCTATTGCCGTAATCGGTAAAATGTTAAGTTATTTGGCTTTGCGCTATCACCAGCGGAATAAATAAAACGCGCTTAGATCTTATAGGAAAACCCTACCCCAAGAAATTCTTTTAATTGAAGCTTTGGACCTGTATTCGGCAATGTTACAACATCGTCATCATAGAGCAAGTTGGTTTTAAGGTTTGCCGAAATGTATTTATTTAGGCTCATGCCCAACAAAAATTCACAGTCCCAGTCAATGTTTTCGGGATTATTCATGTAGTTTAAAAAAGCATCGACCTTAGTTTGGTAATTTAGGTTTTTAAATAAACTGCCTTTTAGGATAATCTTAAAAAAGCCACCAAGTTCGCTACGGGTGTTTCTACCTTGTTCTACTCCATACGCCTTTTGTGCCGATAAAATTGGACTGTTCACAACGGTTATTTTTCCTGTAATCGGCGACATTAAAAATGTAAACTTATCCGAGGGTTTATAATCCATACCAGCAGATAATAAAATATAAGCAGGGGAGAGGAAATCCGAAATCTTTATGGAATCTTTCTCCGGGAATTTATACCCTGAGAAGAATTGTGTTTTAATATTTAACATACCGCTATAATACCACTTGTCAGATCGCTTGCGGCCATATTTGGTAGTAAATTCAAAACGATCGTCGTTTTTAATTGCTTTGGTACTTTCTTTCTTTAACCGGCCAAATGCAAAGTCAATAGTGTTATCCCACGAAGTTTTGTCCTTTTTGTAATTTGCATACAAATTCACCATGGAGTTGCCTGCAATTAAATTTTCTCCTCCGGCAGCCCAATTGGATAGAGCAATTTGTGATATATTTAAGACAATTCTACCTCCGGTTTTCCAATATTTTATGGTGTCGGTGCTTAGGCTATCTTTATTGTTATTATAGGACAAGGAATTGGCTGATAAATTGGCTGAAAAGAGGCTAGCGACTATAATCAGGGAAAATAATTTGACTGATTTGTTCATAGTTTATAAAAGTTGAAGGCTTAAATACTTCAAAAAGCCGATTTTTGGCAATATAAGAAGAATGTAGGAATTTTATTCGGCTGTGGAACGAATCTTTCACAGGATTTTGAGGATGAGCTATTACTTCTATTGTCCTTTTAGTTCTTGTAAGCTTATAATAAGAAATTCCGAAAACGAATACTATTTAATACGGAACAAAGCAGTTTACAATTTCCCCTACAAACATGCGGTGGTAGTCCTTATTTGGATAAGTTGCTTTGAGGATGTTGGGATCTAAAAGATTTTCAGGTTTAATGTCGTCCGTGTAAATTTTTTTACACTCAAATGCAAGCCGGGTTTGTTCAAATATTACATTCCCAATATCAGTAGAAACAGGAACCAACTCGGTCGATTTCATTTTATCGAATTCTCTTCCCGAGTGATTTCCGCAAAAGTCTAAGGCATCTTTATATTGATCGGTGAAAAAAGAAAGGGTATAATAATGGTTAGTATTTATAAATTCGTAGGTGAATCTTTGAGGGCGAACAAAGCAAAAAAATACCGGGCGGTTCCATAATACCCCAAAAGTTCCCCAACTAATTGTCATAGTATTAAAACTTTCAATGTTTCCGGCAGTAACCAATCCCCAATCTTCATTCAGTATTTTTAAATAATTCTCGTTTAACGATTTAATACTCACTTTTTTGAATATACTTTCCATAAATCCGAAATTAATAGTGAAAACTTTATAAATCGAAATAAAGTTAAATTTAAATAGCTATAAATACAATGTTTTTCATCCTAAAAACCATTTAAAACTTGGGTAAAAAAAAGATACAACAGGCATTTCGTGCGAAAACTGAAATCCTTTCTCTAAGTGAGACTGGATTAATGGATGCTGTTTGAAAATTGGGGATCTACACTTTTGTTTCGATATATAATTCAAAAATTGGTCGAGGAATGTATCGAACAGAATTATAAATACGACAATGGCATAAACGCTTTCAGCGGTGGAAATATTCAAAGGTCGCAATTGAAAACTCGAAAATGCAATAATAATAGTTAGCCAAACTATTCCCCGAATTATGATACTCGTTGTTAAAAGATATGATACTGGCGATTTTGTTTGAGTAAAGAATAGTATCAACCTTGAGCCAGCCAAAGCTATAACAAAGCCAATAATAGTCCGCCAAAGAAGGCTATCGAAAGTTAAGAGAATTATGCTCAAAAAAAATAGCACTATTTTTACAAAAATAACAGCTACATGAACAAAAAAGGCATGCTGAGAGCGAGGAATAGAAAGAGAGACACTTTTTTGGTCATATCCCACCGCATGTTGTGCCGGGCCATAGTTGTGAAGCTGTATTTCTTTAATTCTAAACATCTCTAAATTATAGGGCCGTGCGCTTGCTTTTCGGCCTGGAGAGAAGTAGCATTCTTCAATCGTGCTTTCATTCGATTGAAGAAAAAGGCTTTTAATTTTTGAGTAATTATAGTAAAGTTTTCCTTGCGAAAAATAGGTGGTACGGTTTTGATATATGTTATAAATGCCAAGACTTCCAATAAATGCTACAATTATTTTTACCGGCCAGGGTAAATAGATGTTGACTATTGTTAGTATTATTGGCCAAATAATCATAAACAGGCATAAGAGCAATACCCCGTAGCGGAATGTATAGTTAGCCAGTACCCCTAGATCGTATATTCCGCTAATTTGAAACGCTTCATGCTCTTTTTTTAGTTTTTCGAGTCGTTTACGTGCTAATTCCCGGGCTTTTTCTTTAGCATGCCTCCGCATTTCTTCAATAAACTCGGCAGTTGTGCTATCATCCTGCTGGTCTTTGGCTTTTTGGGTAGTGTTTGAGAGTTGTTCGGTCAGAAACTCGTAAGCTTCGGATATTTCAATGAATTTTTCATGGGCATACGGAGAATTATTAATATCGGGATGGAATTTTTTTGCCAATTGTCGGTATGCCTGCTTAATGTCGTCAACACCAGCATTGGGTTTTAAGTCTAAAATTTTGTAATAATCCTTCTGCATCTTCTTGATCCCGGTAAAGAGGTAATATTAATATGCGCAATCAACAACAACCTTCTCAGTAGTAGCAGCTTTTACTAAAGCTCCAACCGCCTGATGTAATGGATGCTCCTGATAAAATTCCAAATCGCGCAGTGTAGGATGCTCCGTGATTAGCACCAGGTCGAATGCAAATGGAGATGTATTTACATTTAAACCCACCGTAAGCGAGTTTAATCCGTCTATTCTTCCAATCATCGATTCCAGTTCTTCTTTCAATAAAAAACTGGTGGTTCTTTTGTCGTGGTTTTCATAATCGTTTTTTAGACGCCACATTACAATATGTTTAATCATATATTTAAATTTTAAAGTTTATTTTTAGCGAATTTATGAATTTTGGCGGTGTTTAATGAAAACTTAAACCAAATTTGATTAAGAATTCAGGAATTAAACAGAACTTTGTACAATAAATCTTTATATGAAATTGATTCGAAAAAGATGGGAATCCTTTATCCATGCATGTAAATATCATCTGGCTCAAGGCTTATCAGTTGAGAAGGTAGCTCTTACAATCGCTATTGGTTTTATTTTTGGCATTATTCCATTACCGGGAACCACGATTGTGCTATGTGTAATTGCAGCATTTGCATTTCGCTTAAACCACTTGCTTATTCAAAGTGTAAATATGTTATTCTACCCTTTGCAGTTAATACTCTTATACCCATTTTATAAATTTGGTAACAAATGGTTTGAGGCTTATCCGGTAAATTTACCAGATTTTAATTCAGTAAAGTTCAGTTTGGGAAACCTTTGGGGAATTATTGAAAAATCGGCCGGGAATGCTTTGTTGCTATGGGTTTTAACAGCTTTGCCAATTAGTATATCCCTGTATTATATTTCGAGACGAATGTTGCGGTTATACGCTATTCAAACTTCAGGAAAAGATAGCCCGCAACTTTAGCGATTCCTTTTCCCAGCATAAATCTTTCGATGCTATTGCTAAATTTTCTTTCCATTTTTCCTGAAGGATTTTATCATACATTAATGTATTTAATTGTCTGGCAATATATTCAGGATCTCGGTTAATTGCCACAAGTCCTATATTATATTGTTTAACTAATAATTCCATTTCTATCAGGTTCGAAACTAAAACAGGGATTCCCGCCTGGATGTAGTCGAAAAGTTTATTAGGCAATGCGGCCTTATAGCTCATTCCCGTTGGTTCTTCGAGCGATATTCCAACCGTGGCTTTCATGGTGATTTCTTTTAATTCGTCTGGCGGAATTTTGCCCAAAAACTTAACTTTTGAACCAAGCCCTAATTGTTGGGTTAGATTTTTTATAGCAGGGAGTTCAGGGCCACTACCTGCTATTACTAGTTCAGCATCCGGTATAAATTGCATTGCCTGAATTGCCAGGTCTAATCCCCTGCCAATATTAATGCTTCCCTGATATAAAATAAATGGAGTGGCAGGTTTGGAAATAAAAAGGAGGTTTGAGTTGTTTAAAAAAGGAACATTTCTGACCACATCTAACGATAAATGATATTTTTGTTGATATATTTCAGCAATAGAGTTCGAAACGGTATATCCTTTATCTATTCCGTAAATAAAAATTTTCTCGATGAAGAGCCAAATAGTTTTTACAAATTTTCGTTTATATACTTCGGGCGTTTCAGGGAAATACTCATGGCTATCGAAAATTAACCTGCTCTGTTTTAGCTTTGCGGCCATATAATTCGCCGGGAGAGTATCCAAATCATTTGCTAACAATATATCGGATTTTGAAAAAAGAAGAAAGAAAAATAACCGAATATTAAATTCTGCATAAAAACTAAAATTTTTATGAAAGAGAAATTTTATCCGTTTGCAACGATAAGGCCGCTCAATTGGAAGGCTGTCGGGTAACAGGCGGCCAACAAGCAATACTTTATACCCCCATTGGTGTAAAGTAGTGCAAACTCTGTCGACTCGCTGGTCTGTAGCTAAATCGTTTGTTACAGAAACTATGATCTTCTTCATTCGCACTAAGATAGAAAATTACTTCGAATTGATGCGATGTATGCCAATACAACTATATTTGCAATTAAGAATTATTACCCAAACGTTAGGAGAGAATCTCCGGCATTTATTAAGTATTGTTATGGAACTTTTTGAAGACATATCTATTAAACCTTACAACTCTTTTGGAATTCAGGCGCAATCGCAATGGCTTGTGAATATTAAGTCGTTTTTAGAGTTAAAGCATTTTCTGGAATCAGAATGGAACCACTATTCACGGAAATTGATTTTAGGTGGTGGCAGTAATGTTTTATTTACGAGGGATTACAGGGGATTGATTCTTCGCCCCATAATTAAAGGCATTGAAATTGTGGAGGAGAATGAGAAGGATGTGTATGTGAGGGCGATGTGTGGCGAGAATTGGGACGAATTTGTTGCCTTTTGCTTAGAGCGCGAATGGTACGGGTTGGAAAACCTTTCGCTAATACCTGGAAATGTTGGCGCTTGTCCTATTCAAAATATTGGCGCTTATGGTAAGGAAGTAAAAGATGCGATTTTTTCCGTAGAGGCAATTTATTTGTCAACCTTCGAAACAGTTTCGCTTTCGAATGCAGAATGCGAATTTGGATACCGTAGCAGTATATTTAAAACTAAGCAAAAGGATAAATACATAATATATGCAGTCGTTTTTAAGCTTAGTAAAATAAAGGAGTTAAATACCGATTATGTTGATGTACAGCGCGAACTTGAAAATTATGAAATTATAGATATTAAGGCTGTTCGATCAGCTATTTCTGCCATTCGCTGGCGTAAGTTACCCGATCCCAATTGTATTGGAAATGCTGGCAGCTTTTTTAAAAATCCGATTATCTCTCTTGAAAACTATAATTTAAACAAAGAAAAATACCCTTCTATCCCCGGTTTTCCATGTGGTATTGACGAGGTAAAAGTATCGGCTGCCTGGCTTATAGAACAGATAAGTTATAAAGGAGTGCGTAAGGGCGATGTTGGTACATCTCCGGTTCAACCCCTTGTTATTGTTAATTACGGGGATGCAACCGGGCAGGAAATATTGAATTTTGCCCAGGAAATCCAAAGTGAGGTGATGGATGTTTTCGGGATTTGTTTGGAAATTGAAGTGAATGTTATTTAGAGGGTTGCGATCCGCGATAGCTATCGGGAGCGGGTTACGAGTTTTAGAAT
>JAIFLU010000131.1 GCA_020048915.1 Bacteroidota bacterium
GGTTATGATCTAGTTTTATTTTAATACAGGGGCATTTGCATTATGGGGATCTCTCAAATTAATAACGATATCGAGTGATTATTTGAAATTGATTTACTTAACCAAACTAATATATTTTCTCATGAAAGCAACAGCTTGTATTTTGTTCATTCTTCTGATATTTAATCCCTTTGTTAGTGCTCAGGAGAAAATTGTTGTTAAACCTGGAACAAGTGTTATAAGCTACTTTAAGCAGGACGAGATATATAAATACCCAAAATTTAAATCGGGGAAAGTATCTTTTCAAAGTGGTTCAACTATGGTTGCTTTGTTAAATTATAATATTTTGTTATCGGAGATGCATTTTATGCAACCTCCAAAAGATACATTGGCAATAAGCAATCCTGCTTACATAAAATTTATTAGTATTGAAGGAGATACATTTTATTTTAATGATGGTTACTTATTATATACAGCTCAAAATTCAAAAATTAAACTTTATCAAAAACAATATATTAAGGTAGATGATGTAAGGAAAAGTGCAGGTTATGGAACAACTTCTTCTACATCAGCAATTACAACTTTAGGCAATTTAGGGGGAGGGAGCTCTCACTTTACGCACAATCTTGTATCTCAGGAAGAACTAGTACTTTCAAAACGGCTCGATTTCTATTTTAGCGATAGTTTAAACAAATTCTACCCTTTCATTAAGAAAAACATCTTAAAGGTTTATTCGGAGGATAAACAAAAGATTGGGGAGTTTGTAAAGACAAATAAAATTGATTTTGAAAAGGGGGAAGATGCAATGAAGCTATTTGATTTTTTAGGGACGTTGTAATAATAATACTAAAAAATAAAAGGGTGTAAACAAGATGAAAAATCTATGTTACACCTTTTTATTTTAAAAATGATTCTTAATAAGGAACTATAACGCTTTATTCTTAATCAAATATTCAGCAATTTGAACGGCATTCAACGCAGCACCTTTCTTAATCTGATCGCCCACACACCAAAAAGTTAACCCGGTAGGCGAAGTGTAATCCTTGCGCAAACGGCCCACATAAACAGGATCTTTACCAGCAACAAACCAAGGCATCGGGTATTTGCTGGTTTTTGGATCGTCCTCAACAACCAATCCTTCAGCTTTCGACATGGCAGTTCTTACCTGTTCAATAGATAACTCTTTTTCGGTTTCGAGCCAAATAACTTCCGAATGGGCGCGATAAACCGGAACGCGTATGGTAGTAGCGCTTACGGACATGTCGGAGTGCATAATTTTACGGGTTTCGTTATGCATTTTCATTTCTTCTTTGGTATAATCGTTATCCAAAAACACGTCAATTTGTGGGATAAGGTTAAATGCCAACTGATACTTGAATTTATCTACGGTAACTGGTTTGTTTTCCAATACTTCTTTTACCTGGTCCTGTAATTCCTGCATGGCGGCTGCTCCGGCACCACTTGCTGCCTGATAAGTAGAGGCATGTACCCTTTTAATAGGCGATAAATCATGTATAGGCTTTAATGCTACTACCATAATAATGGTAGAACAGTTTGGATTGGCAATTATACCGCGGGGACGAACCAAAGCATCGGCAGCATTTGCCTCTGGAACTACCAAAGGTACATCGGCATCCATACGAAACGCACTGGAGTTATCGATCATTACCGCACCATATTTAGTAATAGTGGTGGCGTATTCTTTTGATATACCGGCTCCTGCTGAGGTAAGGGCTATGTCAATTCCTTTAAAATCGTCGTTTTGTTTTAATTCCTTTACGGTAAGGGTTTTTCCTTTATATTGGTAAGTGTTTTCCGCACTGCGTGCAGAGCCAAAAAGAATAAGTTCGTCAAGCGGAAAATTCCGTTCTTCCAATACGTTAAGGAATTCCTGGCCTACTGCACCACTTGCTCCTACTACTGCAACTTTCATATTTTCTGTTTTTTTAGTGTTAAATATCCAAAAATACTATATTTATAGAAAAAATATGTTCTAAAATATGTTTTTTGGCTTCTATCATGATTTATTACTTGAGAATCCTCGTTTTTATTTTTGTTTTGATTCCTGTTCACTGCTATTCTCAATGGACTGATACTTTTTCAGATTCCAATTTTTCTGAGAATCCGGCGTGGATGGGCGACATCACTAAATTTGATATAAATTCAAGTGGACAATTGCACTTGAATGCTCTTCCTGTTTCGGGGAAAGCCTATTTGGTAACTCCGTCAAAAGTTTCGAGCGCAGCTAGTTGGAAATTCATGGTACAAACGGACTTTAATCCATCCTCGAGCAATTATTCGAAAATATATTTAATGTCGAATACCGCCCGAATCGATTCTTCTTTGCAGGGATATTATCTTAAAATTGGTAGTGGCGACGACGATATGGCATTATACCGTCAGAATGGTACCGTTAGTCAGCTGATTGTGGATGGGCGGGATGATATGCTGGATGCCTCTGTAAATAAGCTGCGCATTCAGGTAACCCGATCGGCGAAGGGCGAATGGTCGGTTTTTGCCGATACTACCGGTCAAACGAATTATTCACTGATCGGATCTGCCATTGATACAAGTTTTTGGATTTCAAATTATTTTGGAGTTCTGGCGGTATATACCTCTACCCGTTCTACAAAATTTAGGTTCGACGATTTTGAAGTTTCCGGAAAGATCTCGACTGATACAGTATCTCCTAAAGTATTTAATTGGGTAATTGAAAGTGATAGTGTTATTTCTTTTGAGTTTTCGGAAGCTATAAATAATGCTGCGTTATTGAATAAGAGTAATTATAGATTACCAACAGGATATGATGTTTCAAAAACAAATTCTACCGATAATAAAAAGGTAAGTATTACCATTTCACCGTCTATTTCATGCACGCAAAAACTACTTTTTACTATTTCAAGCCTTACCGATTTGTCTGAAAATATAATTGCAGATACTTCATTTCAGCTTTTCTATTGTCCGGGTGAGAGGTATGATGTGGTTATCTCCGAAATAATGGCCGATCCGGATCCAGTTGTTAATCTTCCTAATAGTGAATATCTGGAGTTCATTAACCGAAGTAACTCTAAATTGAACCTCGGAAAATGGAGCCTGCAAATAGGAGAGGATAAAATTTACTTTCCCGATATTGAGCTTCCTGCTGATAGCATACTTATAGTTACTACAATAAATAATTGCCCTGCCTACAAAAAACCGGGGAAGTGCCTTGAAATATTATCGACCAATAGCCTCAATAATTCCGGTGAGTATTTAGGGCTGAAAAATAAATCGGGGAAACTTATTCATTGGGTAAATTACAGCGACAAATGGTATGGAAACATGCTGAAGGAAGATGGGGGATGGTCGCTCGAAATGATTGAGCTGGATAGTCCCTGTTTGGGTAGCTCTAACTGGCGTGCAAGCAATAATTCTTTGGGAGGTAGCCCTGGCGAAATAAACGCTCAGATAAGTTCAAATCCTGATATTGAAAAATTTTCCTGGAAAAGAATAGGTGTGGAAAACGATTCTGTGATCCGGATTTATTTTTCAATACCGGTAAATAATCAAAGTCTTTCTCCGGAGTGGTTTACTGTAGACGGAGGCTTTGGACATCCCATGAAAATTGATATTGATCCGCTGGAGCATTTGTATGTTGATTTGGGTTTTTCCAGGGCTTTTCTCAAAAATCGAACTTACTCACTTGAGATTTCCGATAAACTTACCGATTGCAGCAATGTCCCGTTACAACAAACAGAAATTGTTTTGTTTGGTGTTCCATCAATTATCGAAGTTGGCGATGTTCTGATAAATGAAGTGTTATTCAATTCTTTTGCAGGAGGTTCGGAGTTCGTCGAAATTTATAATAATAGCGATAAATTTATTAAGAGCGAGGATATTAAGTTTGCCTATAGCAGCTCTACGGAGAATTATACCGGAAAACTCGAATTAGGGGATTCGCCTTTTATTATAGCTCCACATTCATTTTTGGTGTTAACTTCAAATAGCAAAGGTGTCGCCAGTTATTATAATGTTTCAGAAGATAGACTGCTCCTCGAAATTCGTGATTTTCCGGTTCTTAATAATTCAGAAGGCTGCGTCGCCCTTTTAAGTTCTGATTTGACTGAAATTGATGAATTTTGCTATTCCGAAAAAGAACATTCTCCTTTATTGGCAACTAATTCCGGTGTCTCGTTGGAGCGCATTCATTACGATGAACCTGCAAAAAATACTGCGAACTGGAATTCCGCCGCATCAACCGAAGGGTATGCTACTCCGGGTTATCAAAACTCCCAATATTTAAGCCCTGTAAGTTCGGAAGAAGAAGTTTATCTGGAGGAAGAAATATTTTCACCCGATAATGATGGCTTTAAAGACATTCAAACATTGCATTATAAATTAGACAAGTCTGGTTATGTGGGTAATATAATGGTTTTTGATGCGTTGGGCCGCAAAATTAAAATATTGGCAAATAATATGGCGCTTGGCACCGAGGGACTACTCCTCTGGAATGGACTGGATGATAAGGGACAACTGGCTCCTTCAGGTATATATCTTTTTTATGCCGAACTCCATCATTCGTCGGGTGAGGTAATAAAGTATAAAAAAACGTGTGTTTTGGGAATGCCGTTTAATCGGTAAATTTAGATGGATATTATCAATTGCTTTAACAGTTTGGTCATTTGAGGTTCGGCTTTATTAGCAGCATTCAGCACATCCTGGAGGGTAACATGTTTTATTTTTCCGGGTACCCCTAAATCGGTAATTATTGAAACAGCAAAGCACCGTAATCCCATATGGCGTGCAACAATAACCTCAGGTATTGTGGACATCCCAACGGTATCCGCTCCAATAATTCGTAAATAGAAATATTCTTTTGGAGTTTCCAGCGATGGGCCGGTAACGGCAACATAACAGCCTTTTTGAATTTTTAGGTTTTGCGAAGCTACAATTTCTAAGGCTTTTTTTATCAGTTCTGCATCGTACGGTTGACTCATATCCGGGAACCGTGGCCCAAGTTCATCAATGTTTTTTCCAATAAGTGGATTGGGAAGCAAATTAATATGATCATCAATAATCATTATGTCGCCTACTTCGTAGGACGGGTTTAAGCCGCCGCTGGCATTTGAAAGGAATAAAGCTTTAATGCCTAAAAACTTTAACACACGAACCGGGAATGTAACCTGATCCATGGAATATCCCTCGTAATAGTGAAAGCGGCCTTGCATGGCAACTACTCTTTTGCTCCCAAGCATCCCGAAAATTAATTTTCCATGATGGCTTTCAACCGTCGAAACCGGGAAATTTGGAATCTCTTCATAATCGAGTGTGAAAAGTACTTCAAGTTCCTTTACCAGGCCGCCTAACCCTGTTCCCAGAATAATACCAAATTCGGGTTCAAATGCTATTTTACTTTTTATAAAGGATACTGTTTCGGTTATTGTTTTTAACATAATGGAAAATATATTTGTTAAAACTTTCATCCTCTGTCGGATGAAATGCTATGTGAATCGGGATATAAAACCATTGGTTGGGACCAAGCATAATTGAAGCAAATTCCTTCAGTCGCGCCATATCCTTCTCGGTGGTCAAAATAATTTTTTTGTCGCCGGGCAATGTTTCGAGTTCATTGTGGATCTTTCGCAGGTCGTTTTGGGTAAAAAAGTGATGATCGGGGTAGCTGATCATTTTAAAATTATCGGTATATTTTTCCAGTTCTGCTTTTAGGGGGGCTGGATTAGCGATCCCGGTTACCAGCAGGATGCTATAGTTCTCTGCCGCGATTTTTTTATAAGTGATTTCGAGTTGGGTGTCGGTAAACACCGGTTGAGGTTCGCAATAGGCTATCGAAGTAAAATATACATGCTGATTGGCAAGTACGTCCAGATGCTTAACAAGAACTCTGCGGTCGATTGGTTTAATAATTTCGGGCGATTTCGAAAACAAAATTATATCGGCGCGAAATCTTTCAGAAGAAGATTCCCTTAACCAACCATAGGGCATAATGTGGTCTTTCAATATAGGACGGCTATAATCAATTAATAAGATTGAGATCCCGGGCTTTACATATCGGTGTTGAAAGGCATCGTCTAATAAAATTATATCCAGGTCGGGGAGTTCTTTCATCAACCGTTCAATTCCCCTTACCCGATTACGATCGACAGCAATTGTGACATTCGGATATTTTTCTTTAAGTTGCCAGGGCTCATCTCCAATTTGGCTTACTGGAGTATTTATGTTGGCAATAACAAAGTCGCGCGATTTACGCTTGTATCCGCGACTAAGCACTGCCACTTTATATTCTTTCGATAAAAGTTCGATCAGGTATTCAATATGGGGGGTTTTCCCGGTTCCTCCCACGGTAATATTTCCCACCGAAATGATTGGAATAGGAAATTCCTTCGATTTTAAGACAGAAATATCGAAAAGTTTATTTCGTATACCAACTACCAACCCGTAGATGATAGATAATGGGTAAAGAAGTATTTTAATGATAAATGGCGCTCGCTCTCCCATATCAAATCAAAAAATTAAACATCTGCCATTTAAACGGTTAACTACTGTCCTTAGTATGAATATTAATGTAATTCTAATGAATAAGGAATTCGGGCCTGAATTCCGCTGTAAGAAAGGATTTTATCCAGTTCTTTCATCACCATTATATAACGATACGATTCGTCACTGGTGAACACTTTCTGTGCTTTTGAACTAAATCCGCTCATTAACGATTGAAGAGGATCCTCAAGTTTTGGTAGTTCAACCAGCCGGTAATCCTTTATTTTGGCTTTAGTTGCTGCAATTTCAATGGCATTGTCGATTCCTCCAACCATATCTATTAAACCAATCTTAAGGGCATCGGTAGCATTCCAAACTCTCCCCTGACCAATAGAGTCAACCTGTGCTTTTGTCATTTTTCGACCTTCGGCTACATGCGAAATAAACTGATCGTATATTTCTTCAATCTGAAGCGTAATTATATCACGTTCTTCGGCAGACATGGCACGGTATTGCGAACCGATATCCGAAAATTTGTTTGTTTTTGCCACATCAAAGGTGATTCCCAGTTTTTTCTCGAAAAATTTGCCGGTATTAAACATCAATCCAAAAACTCCTATTGATCCGGTTATAGTGTTATTGTCGGCCACAATGGTATTTGCAGGGGCTACAATATAATATCCGCCGGAAGCAGCAACATCTCCTAACGATGCAATTACCGGTTTTACCTGGGCTGCAAGTTTAACTTCGCGCCAAATAACTTCCGATGCTAAAGCACTTCCTCCGGGCGAGTTAACGCGCAATACAATGGCTTTGATGGTACTATCCTTGCGTGCCGAACGTATTGCTTCTGAAGTGGTTGAAGATCCAACAGTTTCTTCATCGCCTTCACCAGGCATAATGTCGCCCGAAGCATATACAATGGCAATTTTGTTTTTTGATATTCCTTCGAATTTTTTTGGTTTTGTTGTTTTTACATAATCGTAGAGTGAGGTAAATTTAATTTTGTCATCCGCCTTGGCTCCCGAAAGTTTAGCTAGTTCTGCAAGAATTTCATCTTCATATTTCAGGCCGTCAATAAGTTTGTGGTCTAATGCCGATTGTGCACTTCGCACAGACAAGGTGTTGGCCAGTAAATTTAAAGAATCAACAGATATATTTCGTTCAGTAGAAATTCCTTGAAGAATATGGTTCCATATTCCCGATAAGAGCGCATTCATTTGTGTCCGGTTGGCATCACTCATTTTGCTGTTGGTATAGGGCTCAACGGCGCTTTTGTATTTTCCGTGACGAATAATTTGGGGCTCTACTTCAAGTTTTTCGAAAGCGCCTTTTAAAAACATGATTTCGGAGCGCATGCCTACCAATGGTAAAAAACCGGATGGATTCAGGTATACTTTATCAGAAATTGAAGCTAAATAATAACTACCCTGCGTATAAACTTCGGAATAACTAATAATAAATTTCTTCGATTTTTTGAAATCAAGCAGTGCATTTCGAATTTCTTCCACCGTGGCTATTCCGGCTGGAATAATGCTAACATCGAGGTAAATACCTTTGATATTTGGATCAGTTTTCGCCTTACCAATAAAATCTAGTATTTCTTTTAATCCTAAATTAGGGCTCGGCCTCATGTTTACAAAATCGAAATTCTTAAACGGGTTATCGGAACTACGTTCGGTAATAGGTTTTGAAAACTGGACTTTCAAAACCGAATTGGTAGCCACAACCACCGTTTTTTCGGTTGAAGAAATGATGGCTGCAAAAAATCCCATCATTAAAAAAAATAGAATTACACTGGATATAAATATACCCACGATGGTGGCCAATGTATATTTTAAGAAACTTTTCATTTGCTGCTATTTTATTGTTTAAGGAATTAAAACATTAATGGTTCAAATTATTATCTATGCGATTGTATTTTGCCGGGTTAACAAAACGATCAACTTTATTTCTAAAAAATTTGCACATAAAAATAGTTAATTATTTTTTTCATCAGAATATTATTTGTTTTTTAATGCCCTGATAAAAATCTTCTGTTGAATATTAATTCAATTTGTTGAAATAGATGCTAAAAGGATATTTTTTGTAATAATATTTACCAGGTATAATCTAATAAAGATGTCGTTAATAGCAATATCACTTGGAAGTAACGTTGGAGACCGGTTGTGTTTGCTTGAGAAGGCTGTATTAGCGATTTCTGAAGATGTAGGGACTATAATCAAACAGTCCGAAATCTACGAAACACAGTCCTGGGGATACCAGGGAGGTAATTTTTTAAATATGGCAGTTCTGGTTAAAACGGAAGCTTTTCCTCAAACAGTTTTGCAAACATTGCTTGAAATTGAAAGACGATTGGGAAGGGTAAGAGGAACAAAGACTTATTCGGATAGATCCATTGACCTGGATATTTTGTTTTATGGAACTGAAATAGTGAAATTGCCTGAATTGGAAATACCGCATCCCCGTATTCCCGAAAGGTTGTTTGTATTATATCCGTTAATTGATATATATCCAGAGTGGATCCATCCAATTTTACATAAAACAATTCATGAAATGGTAACGGAATGCAACGACCAATGCTGGATTCAACCTTACGGAGAACCTAAATAATCGGAGGTTTTATACCATAAGCTAAGTCACCAGCATCGCCAATACCCGGAACAACAAACGATTTTACGGTTAATTCCTCATCGAGCGCCCCCAAAAGTATGCTTACATTTTGAGAGGAGTATTTCTTTCGAAGGAATTCCAGTCCTTCTTTGCTGGCAACCAATGCGACCAAATATGTATGGCGTGGCGTTCCATTTTGCAGCAATGTGTTATATGCCATTGATATGGAGGAGCCGGATGCGATTACTGCATCAATTAAAATTAGAGTTCTGCCATCCAATTCCGGGCAGGAAACATATTCTGATTTTAAAGAGAATTTACCATCTTTTTCGTGATTTCGAAAAACAGAAACAAAACCACTATTTGCCTTGTCGAAAAAACGAAGCATTCCTTCATGAATAGGGAGTCCTGCCCTAAGGATTGAGACAATTACCGGACTTTCGTTTATTAGGTTTTCGTCGGCAATGCCAAAAGGGGTTACTACCTCATGGGGTTTATATATTAAACTTTTACTTATTTCGTAGGCAAATATACTTCCCATTCGTTCTAAATTGTTTCTGAAACGCAGGCTGTCGGTTTGAATGCCAGCATCACGGGCTTCAGCCAGGTACTGATTGAAGATCGAATTCTGTTTGTTTAAAATCGATATCATACTTCGAATGGTTTAAGGTACCAGGGCAGTTTATTTTTATATAAAAAGGCATTTTCTGACTTCTTTGCACCAATGCTTTCAATCAGAGGGACTAATTTTGATTTTCGTGCAATTTCAAAGTGCAAAATAAGATTTTTTTCGGAGTTATTTCTTATAAAATCATCAATTAAAAAGGATAATGCCGGTAATTGTAATTTATCGTTATTTAAAATAGCGTAAACAAGGATTGCTTTTTGGTGCGACCATGCAAAAAAGGCAGCTCCCTGTAATTTATTGCCGCTGTCGTAAACGCCGCACATTTGTCCTAATCTATTTGTTACAGCCGAAGTAACCAACAGTTGCAGGGTTATTAAATTTTCAGGAAAAAAGTATGAATAGAGGGAGAAACTGCTTTGCTTAAGTTGAATGACAGATTCGACGGTAATTCCTGCAACTACCGAGAATTTGAGCTTTTCGGCAGTCATAAGGAATACATTTAAAGCTTTGGGGTAAAGACTTCGTAGTTTTTGGTAGGGTTTTATTAAATCCAAATCGAACGCTATGGGAGAGGCCGAATTTAATCTGGAATTGGCAATAACATTATGCTTGTTTAAATTTAGCCGGATATATTTATAGCTATTCGGGATAGCATTAATAAACGATGTAATAATTTCATCGTCGAGACTTGTAGTTGAAAAAATGCCCAGGTTACCAGTGAATTCTGGTTGAACAATAATTTTATTTCCCAAGAGAAAGGAGTTGGGCAGTGGCATTACTTTTTCATAATCATTGTCTACCAATGCATCCCAGTTTTCGGAGACAATATTTAAATACCACGAATAGGCATAGATAGTTCCATTAAATGCTTTTTTGATGCATCTGTCCCATTTTTTAAAGTCAATGCTTTCATTTTTTATATAACGTATTGCCAACGGGGTTATTTTATTTGAACAAGTTACAAAAACCAACAAGAAAGAGCAAAAATGTTTTTTTAATATTCGATTAGAGTCCTACAATATCCCTTCGTCGGCAAAACTATAATAGGTTTTTGCACAGATTATAATATGGTCAATAACCCCGATATCCATAAAGGTAGCTGCATCCTTTGCTTTTCGGGTAATTGAAATATCGTTCTCGCTTGGCTTTGTGTTTCCCGAAGGGTGATTATGACAGAGGATGATGGATGAAGCAAGTTTTTCGATAGCTGGTTTCAAAATAAGCCGTATGTCGGTAACAGTGCCACTCACTCCACCCTGACTTACCCTTATTTTGTCGATTACTTTGTTCGAACGGTTTAGCAACAGTACCCAAAATTCTTCGTGAGGAAGGTCTGCAAGCATGGGCTGGAAAATTTCAAATGCATCGCTACTTGATTGTATCTGGGGTTTGTCGAGAGCATCTTCCTTTTTTCGGCGTCTGCCGAGTTCAAGCGCTGCCACTATGCTAATAGCCTTTGCTTCTCCAATTCCTTTAAATTTTTGCAGATCCGTAACGGTATTTTTTCCTAACTGATTCAGGCTGTTTTCGGCCGATTGAAGTATTCTCTTTGAAAGTTCTACAGCAGATTCGTCAGCGTTTCCCGATCCTATAATTATGGCGATTAGCTCGGCATCTGTTAACGCATTTATTCCCTTCGAAAGTAATTTTTCTCTGGGCCTGTCTTCTTCAGCCCAATTTTTAATGGTTAGGGATCGGTCTTGAGGCATGATATTTTTTATTATCCGATCAAAAATAAAAAAATCAATGGACTTAAAACACAAAAGCCCTTACAATAAAGTTGCAAGGGCTGTAAAAATAAGTAAAATATTATTAAGCTAAGGCGCTAACGTGTTTAGCAAGGCTGGATTTTAAGTTCGAAGCCTTATTTTTATGTATTACTTTTTTCTTGGCAAGCTTATCGAGCATGGAAGAAACCTTTGGTAAAAGCTCAACAGCCTCAGTTTTCGAAGTGAGTGTACGTAAAGCTTTTACGGCATTACGAGTGGTTTTTGCATAATAACGGTTTTCAACTCTCCGAACTTCGTTTTGTCTGATCGCTTTTTCTGATGAATGATGATTTGCCATTTTTCAATTACGTTTATTAAATTGAGGGTGCAAAAATAATGATCTTTTCGAATTAAAAAAACTTTCAAACGTTTTTTCTTTTTATTGCCCTTAATGTCTTAGGCAAATAAGTAATGCTGGTATTCCCGGTCGATTCGTCCCTCGGCTTGGAAAACTGTTGTGCTATTCAAAATTTTCGCAATTCTTTTATTTCCATTTTTAAGTTTTTTCTCAATTATCTTTCCAGCTTTATTTTCAGGGAAGGCTAGGGCAAAGTAATTTTTCAGGTCATTTTCGTTTTGAAATGTTATTACTGATAATGTTGGTTCGTTCAATTCCTGTGAGGGAACCATCCAAATATTATAAGCTGAACTGTTTCCGAAGTATGGAATCGCTAGTGGGGACATATTTCCTAATGCAACCGGGCCTTTTATGAAAACCATATTTTCGGCTCCTGCAAAAAGTATTTCCTCAAAATATTGGGGAACAAGTATTGGCATTTCTTCTAACTTATCAGCAAGCTTTTGAGCGATGCAGAGTGTAACAGCTTTAGCAAAAGAATCGCCTATTTCATTAATGATGGATAGATAATAATTTCCTTTACACACTTGTGTCTGGAAATTATTGATGCAATGAAGTGAAAGCAGGTTTGTGTCTATTTGGCATTTGTGCCGGCTTACAGAGAATATTCCAAAAGCAACTATCGGGTCGGTCATCCTGAAAATTTCACATTTGGCTTTTATGCCATTGTATTGTATTTCCTGAACTAATAAACCTTCAAACCCGTATTCGAGGTATAAGTTTGCCTTACCATCTATATAACCAAAAAGGGACTTTCCGTCGTAAAAATTTCTGGTAATTTCTTTATAATTTATAAGGTTGGTATTTTGGATACTTAAAAAACCTGAGGGTTGCGCAATTACCAGTACCGGTAAAAGGACAGAAAATAGAATGTAATTGCGTAACATGTCAAGCTTTTTTAATTTAATACCAATAAATAAAAAGGCTATTCCATTTTTCGAATGCGAACCTCCGTTTTAGGGTATTTCGCCATTAATTCAGTCAACTTGGTAAGATCGGTTTCGCCATAATGATATGGGTAAAGAATTTTAGGGTTGAACATTTCAACGGATGCAACTACCTGTTCAGGTAACATGGTGTATGGCTGATTCATAGGTAGGAAGGCAATGTCAATATTCTTCAGAGCAGCCATTTCAGGGATGTTTTCAGTATCTCCAGCAATATAAACTCTTTTATTGGCCATTGTAATTACATAGCCATTATCTCTTCCTTTAGGATGAAACTTGTCGCGGCCGGGCGTGGAGTTATAAGCTGGAGTGGCTTCAATGGTAATTCCAGCTAATGTCTTTATATCTCCGTTATTTAAAACTATACCGCTTTTAAGACTTTCGAAAACGGGTTTTGAGACAATTAGCTGGGAATTCTTTTTTGTTATTGATGCAATGGCTGCGGAATCGAGATGGTCGCCATGGTGATGGGTAACTAAAATAAAATCGGCTTTCGGTAATTTTGTATAATCAGCTAGTTTACTCCACGGGTCAATGTGTATTATGGTGCCGTTAAAATCAAGCATCAATGTTCCATGGCCAATAAAATGCAGCGTAAGTTTTCCTTTTGGTGTTTCAATAACATCGGTTTCGAAATTTATCTGAGAATTTGCTTTCATGCTTATGGCCAATAAAATTAGGAATACGGATATGGTTTTTTTCATAGTTCTATGTATAGTTTGTTGTATTAATGTAAAAAGTGATGTTTTTTATTATCTATCAAAGTTATTAATTCTATAATTATCAGCCTATTTTAATATCGGATTTCTTACAGGTACTAATTGAAAATCAGATTTGAATATTTAACATTTCCAGAATCTTTGAGAATATTAGGCCTGTTGTTTATGTTTTTTTAAGTGATAAAGGTTATGTGGTATGAAAATTATTTGGTGTACCTTCGGATTTATCTTATAACTTTCTGGTTGGGTAACTTTCTGTTGAAAACAGAACTGGCAAGGCCGCAAATATATTTAATTCATAGTTAATGGATACACGCCATGCGGATATGGCATTATGCATTTTGCGAATAATTTAACTCCTCCATATCATGAAATTTAATGTACTCCTTATTGTTACTTGTTTTATGAGCTTTTATAGCTGTAATTCTCAAAATAATCAGCCTAAGATTAATACAGTCACTGTTAAAGACCTTGATCTGAGCAGATATTTAGGAACCTGGTATGAAATTGCCCGTTATCCAAATTCGTTTGAAAAAGATTTGGTAGGAGTGACAGCGACCTACAGTTTAAAAGCTGATGGCAAAATAAAAGTTATTAACCAGGGATTTTTGAAGACGTTAGACGGAAAACTTAGTGTGGCCGAAGGAAAAGCAAAGAGGCCAGATATCAGTTCCCCCGGAAAGCTAAAAGTTGCTTTTTTCTTATTCTTTTATGCTGATTATTATGTGCTTGAGCTCGATTCTGTTAATTATAACTGGGCATTAATTGGTAGTTCTTCTCCAAAATACGTATGG
>JAIFLU010000032.1 GCA_020048915.1 Bacteroidota bacterium
AAGCAAATGAAGATGAGTTAACAGCTTGTATTAATCTCTACCCGTCTTTTGATTATTTAAATGTTTATATTTTAAATTACCAAGCAGGTAATTAAGAAAAAAATTGCTTACCAATTAAGGAACCAGAAGGTTCAAATGCTTTCTCCCAAAAAATATTTCAACCCAAATGAGTTATTCACTTTCTATTAACATCTCCTTTTTATCACCCTTTTTCGACCTACCTTTGTAAAATTAGTTTAATAGTAAGTGCTTAATAATAAATACAATATTCTGTATTTGTTTAATTACTTGTTATTTACGATATATTACTTACGACATTATAGAATGAAATTCAGCCACCTGCATGTTCACACCCAGTTCTCCCTTCTCGACGGAGCTGCCGATATAAAGCAATTGTATAAAAAGGCTATGGGAGATGGTATGCCGGCATTAGCAATTACCGACCATGGCAATATGTACGGCGCTTTCGAGTTTGTGGCCGAAGCATATAAGCATAAACTCAATCCCGATGATAAAAACGATAACCGACTGAAAGTTAAACCTATTGTCGGTTGCGAATTTTACCTGGTCGAAAACAGGTTTAAACGTCAATTTACCCGCGACGAGAAAGACTCTCGCTACCATCAGGTTTTACTGGCAAAAAACGCTGTGGGGTATCATAATCTGGTTAAATTATCGTCCCTTGGCTATACCGAAGGAATGTACGGGAAATATCCCCGCATCGATAAACAATTAATTGAAAAATATCACGAAGGTCTTATTGCCACCACTTGTTGTCTGGGTGCTTCCGTGCCAAAAGCAATAATGAAACTGGGAGCCGAGGAGGCAGAAAAAGAATTTAAATGGTGGCTCAATATCTTTGGCGAAGATTATTACATTGAATTGCAGCGCCATGGGATGGAAGACCAGGAAAAGGTAAACGAAGTATTAAAACTTTGGGCTGTTAAGTACAATGTGAAGTTAATAGCTACCAACGATTCACATTATGTAGATGTGAAAGATTATAATGCCCACGATATTTTATTATGCATCAATACCGGTGAAAAGAAAAGTACCCCTAAGCTTTCGGAGTATTCGGACGATGATGAGATAAACCAAAAGAATAAACGCTTCGCATTTTATAACGACCAGTTTTATTTTAAGACTACCGACGAAATGACCCGTTTATTTGGAGAAGTTCCGCAGGCTATCGACAATACAAACGAAATTGTTGATAAGATCGAACTTCTCGATCTCAAACGCGACATTATGTTGCCGAATTTTCCTATTCCTCCTGAGTTTCTGACACAAATTCAGTATTTGCGTCATCTTACCATGGAAGGGGCGCATAAACGTTATGTCGATATGACCCCGGAGGTGGAGGAACGCATAAATTTCGAGCTCGGTGTAATCGAAACTATGGGATTTGCCGGTTACTTCCTTATAGTTATGGATTTTATAAAGGCAGGTCGCGAGCTGGGTGTTTTTATTGGTCCGGGACGTGGTTCTGCTGCTGGTTCTGCTGTGGCATTTTGCATCGGGATTACCAATATCGACCCAATTAAATATAATTTACTGTTTGAGCGGTTTCTGAATCCCGATCGTAAGAGCATGCCCGATATCGATACGGATTTCGACGACGAAGGCCGTCAAAAAGTAATCGATTATGTGGTTCAAAAGTATGGCCGCAATCAGGTAGCTCAAATTGTCACCTATGGCACCATGGCTGCCAAAATGAGTATTAAGGATGTTGCCAGGGTACTCGATCTGCCACTTAACGAAAGCCTGGAACTCACAAAGCTGGTTCCTGAAAAACCCGGTATTGAGCTAGAACGAATCTTCGAAGCACCTTTAACCGGCTCGGACGATAGCCTTGCTGAAAAAGAAGGCCTTTCTCCCGACGATATGGTTGGTATAAAACGTCTGCGGGAAATAATAAGAGGGAGCGACTTACAGGCAGAAGTGCTTAAAGAAGCACGTTTACTGGAAGGGTCTGTTCGAAATACCGGTGTACATGCAGCGGGAATTATTATTGCCCCTTGCGATCTTTCCGATTTAATACCGGTTTGTACTGCTAAAGATTCGGATCTGCTGGTTACCCAATTTCAGGGCAAAGTAATCGAAGATGCAGGAGTTATTAAGATGGACTTCCTGGGTCTGAAAACATTGAGCATTATAAAAGGGGCACTCGAACTCATCCGGCAAAACCATGGTATTGTTATAGATATTGACCTTATTCCGCTCGACGACCTTAAAACATTTGAACTTTATCAGAAAGGTGAAACGAATGCTACTTTCCAGTTTGAGTCGCCGGGGATGCAAAAATATCTGCGGGAGCTGAAACCCGATAAATTCGACGACCTTATTGCCATGAATGCCCTCTATCGGCCAGGGCCAATTGAATACATCCCTAACTTTATTGCCCGTAAACATGGCAGGGAAGCGGTTGCTTACGATTTAGCCGAGATGGAAGAATACCTGAAAGATACGTATGGAATTACCGTGTATCAGGAGCAGGTGATGTTACTCTCGCAAAAACTTGGAGGATTTACCAAAGGCGAGGCCGATGTATTACGAAAAGCCATGGGGAAAAAGCAAAAATCGGTGCTCGACAAGATGAAGTCGAAGTTTATGGATGGTTGCCAGAAACATGGTTTCGAGCCTAAAACCTGTGAGAAAATCTGGACCGACTGGGAAGCTTTTGCGTCGTATGCTTTTAATAAATCGCACTCTACCTGTTACGCCTTTGTTGCTTTTCAAACGGCTTACCTTAAAGCTCATTATCCTGCCGAATATATGGCGTCGGTGCTAAATAATGCCAGCAGTATTGAGAAAATTACCTTCTTTATGGACGAATGTAAGCGGATGGGAATGCAGGTGTTAGGTCCTGATGTTAACGAAAGTAACCTGGCATTTACCGTAAACAAAAAAGGGAATATCCGTTTTGGAATGGGCTCTATTAAAGGCGTGGGCGAAGGTGCTGTAAATACATTAATTGAAGAACGTAAAAACCGGGGCTTCTTTAATTCGATTTTTGAGCTGGTGGAAAGGTCAAATTTGTCTTCTGTTACTAAAAAGAATCTGGAATCGCTCGCGTTATCAGGAGCGTTGGATAGTTTTGGATTATTTCGCAGTCAATATTTTGAAAACGAAGGCAAAGAGTTTACGTTTATCGAAAACCTGATTCGGTATGGAAATAAGTACCAAACGGATAAGGATTCAATGAGCAATACCCTCTTTGGAGGGCCATCATCGAGTATCTCCATCGTGAAACCGGAGCCTCCCAAATGTGCAGAGTGGGATGGACTGGAAAAACTCAATAAAGAAAAGGAATTAGTTGGGATTTACCTTTCTGCCCATCCTTTGGATGATTACCGGCTCGAAATTGACCATTTCTGCAATGTTACGTTATCGCAGTTAAATGACTTGCGCGATCATAGTGGCCGCGATATTACCTTTGCGGGAATTGTAACTTCAGTTCGGCAGGGAACCTCTAAAAATGGCAAACCTTATGGGATTATAACCATCGAAGATTATACCGATTCCTACAAACTTATGTTCTTCTCGAACGATTACGTAGATAATAGCAAATATTTTCAAGCGGGATATTCGCTGTTATTCAAAGGGAAAGTTCAGGCCCGCATGTATAACGAAGGCGAATTGGAGGTGAAAGTTAAAACCATTACCATGTTGCCCAATGTACGCGACGAAATGGTGAAAAGTATCTCGTTGATTGTTCCCCTCCAAATGGTAACCAATCAGCTAATACTTGAGATTATGGAGCATTCGGATTCGAAAGGTAAAATATTGTTGAAATTTAAAATTGTAGATGCCAGCGAAAATATAGCAATCGACTTATTCTCCCGAAATACCCGTATTAATATAACCGAAGGGTTTATTAATTATTTAAAGGCCAGCGAAGGGATTGAGTTTAAATTAAATTGAACAACATTTTGTTTAAAGCGTTTTCAGGCATTGTTAATTATCAATTATATTTTTATTTTACATAGCAAATTATTATTTAAGTTTGATAAAAAAATTAAAACCATTATTATGACTATTGAAATCACTGACAGCAATTTCGAAGAAGTTGTTATTAACTCAGACAAACCGGTAATTGTAGATTTTTGGGCAGAATGGTGCGGCCCATGCCGCATGGTAGGACCAATTGTTAAGGAACTATCTGAAGATTTTGAAGGTAAAGTTGTTGTTGGCAAGGTAGATGTGGATAGTAACCCACAAACATCGGCCAAGTTTGGTATTCGTAACATTCCAACCATTTTGTTTTTTAAAGGAGGACAGATTGTCGATAAACAAGTTGGAGCTGTTGCTAAAAGTGTGTTAACTTCAAAGCTAGAAGCGATTCTGTAATTTTTGCATATTTCATTTTTTCAAAGAGGTTCTCTTAAAGTAAACCCCAAACCTAAAGTTTTGGTGTTGAATATTTATTAATAAATTGGTTAATTAATATTCAGCATTATAGTTCATTGGTTTGGTTAAGTTGTCTAGTAAGAAAACCTTTTTGTTTTTATACCTTTCTACTATGATAAAAACGGTATGTATATTTTGTGGTTCAAGTCCGAGTGTCGATTCAGCATTTTTGGATGCAGCTGCTGAAACTGGTAAGTTGCTTGCTCTTTCGGGCATTCATGTTAAATATGGGTGCGGCGCTGCGGGTTTAATGGGGGCAATGGCGAAAGGTGTACTGGATAATAAAGGAAAGATAACCGGTATAATACCGGCGTTTATGGTCGACATGGGATGGTCGAATTCCAATATTTCAACAACCTTGGTTACGCACGACATGCGTGAGCGCAAACGACTCATGATCTCGAATGTTGATGCTGTAATTGCCCTTCCCGGAGGAATCGGAACACTTGAAGAACTTATGGAAGTGATTACACTGAAGCAACTCGGCCGGTTTAATAAGCCAATTATTATCTTGAATACACAAGATTTCTATAATAACCTGCTTGTTTTTCTGGACGATATGGTGAATAAACAATTTATGCGCGAAATCCATAAAAAGCTCTGGACAGTGGTTGATTCTCCGTCCGAAATAATTTCGGCCATTCTGGATAATACCGGTTGGAACCCCGACGAAATTAAATATGCTACGAATATTTAAAACCTGAATTTCCGTCCTATTACCAGTATGTCGTCTATTTGAACTTGTTTCCCCCGCCACTTATCAATATTATCTTCCAGCATTTGTCTCTGCTTTAGCATCGAATACTGTTGGATGTTAATAATAAATTCCTTGAATTTACCAGTTTTATATTTTTTGTTTTCCGGTCCGCCAAACTGATCAGCATACCCATCGGTAAAAAGATAAACAGTATCCTCAGGTTCCAGTTGTGTGGTGTCGTTTGTAAATCTTTTGTTTGCATGGGGGGAGCGGCCAATAGCAAATCTATCGGCCCGGGTTTCGTATAATTCTCTTTTTCGTATAATCCAAAGCGGGTTAAAGGCCCCTGAAAAGTCAAGAACATGCGTATTTTTATTATACCGGATAAGCGAAATGTCCATCCCATCGGTTATGGTTTCGCCTTTTTCATATTGATGTAAGGTTTTAGTTACTTCTTCGTCTAATTGGTTCAATATATCCGAAGGGCTTGTTATATGCATTTCCTTCACGATCTTATTAAGCGAATTGGAGCCAATTAACGACATAAAAGCTCCCGGAACCCCATGGCCGGTACAATCTACTGCTGCCAGCCATTCATAAGTTTCATCGGACATAAACCAGAAAAAGTCTCCACTAACAATATCTTTTGGCTTAAAAAGTACAAAAGTGTTATCGAATGGTATGGCGGGAGGAAGGACTGAAAGTTGAATTCTTTTGGCATACTGAATACTGTCCAGTACATCCTTGTTCTTCATAGCCAGTTCTTCGTTTATCAGCATTACCTCTTGTGTGCGCTCCTGAACGCGTTCTTCGAGGATTTTCTTTTCAGTTATCAGATTGCGTTCCCTTAGCTGAATGTATAAGAAGAGTAAAAATACTATGATGAAAATCCCCATCACAATAAAATACCAGCGTTTGTAAAACGGAGGCATTATTTGAAAAGCTAAATAATCGGGTATCGTATTCCAGATTCCGGCGCTATTCCTGGCCCTGACATTGAAAACATATTTATTGGGAGGGAGGGCCGGGTAAATTATTGAACTTTGATTTGTAACCGGTTGCCATTCTGTATCAATCCCTTCGAGCTTTACCTGATATTGAACAGCATCAGGGTTCGTAAGGCAAATGCTGATATAGTCGATGATAATTGAATTCTCGGCACTGTTAAGTATTAAGTCGGGAGCAATAGGGCGTTCTATTTGGTTAACCCTCAGGCGATAAATATGGGTTAAAGGCTGTAAATTGGCTGGATGGTCTAATTCCGGAAGATATTTTAGAACTCCGTTCATTGTACCAAACCAAATGTGCCCTTCCGGGTTGCGGAAAGTAGCATTACTCTTTGTTTCAATTCCTAAAAATCCGTTTCGTTTGGTATAGACGTATATTTTTTGTGAGTTTACATCAATTTTATTCATTCCTTTATTGGTACCAACATAGATGTTGCCATCCAAATCGCAGATAACCTGATTGACCAAATTTGATAATAGCCCTTCTTTTATACTATAACGTTTTATGATCTGCCCATCCTTATATCCCAGCAGTCCGTGCGATTCGGTCCCAATCCATATAGTGCCGTTATTATCCTGAACAAAGCATCGGGGGGTCTCATTTCCATCCAGGGCAAATTTTGTATAAATAGTATCTTTGATAATCGTGAAGCCTTTGCCTTTTGAGCCAACAACAATCGAATTATCGGCGGTTACCAATAGCGAAGAAATGTCGTTTCCTGCCAACCCGTTTGCATTCGACAAGCGATCACTTTTAAGGGAATTCAGGTCAATATAATTTAAGCCATCCCGGGTTCCAATCCATAAAACATTTTTATGGTCTATCTCCATCGAAGTAATGAGGTTTTCGGAGGTAAGCTTCATATTAATGTCGTAATCCTTCAAGAACGCTTTTCTTTTAATGTCGTATTTATATACTCCTGCGTTTTCAGTTCCTATCCAGATGTTTTGGTTCTTATCTGCTTTAATAAATCGAATTTGTTCAGGTATTATGCTATTGGCCGGAGAATATGCAATAAACTGTTTATCGGTATCGCCGTTTGGCTGGTAGGTGATAATGCCTCTGTCGGTCCCAAACCATACATTTTTATGCTGATCTTCGAGAATTGCCCAAACTTGCCTGTTGATCAATGATTTTTCGTTGGAGAAGTTTACCATATATTCTCCTTTAAAAATTGAAAGCCCATTTTCGGTAGTTCCAATGAGTATGTTGCCCTCGGCGTCCTCAATAATACTCCAGATGTTGTTATCCTGTAATCCGTTTTTAGTATTATAAATTTTAATTTTGCGGTCGTTAATTACTGAGATTCCTCCTCCCCAGGTCCCAGCCCAAATATTCCCCTTTCTGTCTTCGGTAATACAACTTATCCAATTCGAAGAAAGGCCATCGCGTATATCGTAAATTATTACGGTATCCTGTTTCGGGATATATTGATATAATCCTCCGTGGTAAGTTCCGAACCATATATTCCGACGGCTGTCTTCGCAAATAGTAGTTATCTGAAAATAAGAGGGAAAGTTTCGGGGATTGAAATTTATAAAGGTGTTTTTTATTGGGTTGTAGATTTTAACCCCTGCGTTTGTAATAAAGTAGATGGAACCATCTTTTAATTTATAGCAGCTGAAAACGATATCGCCTAACCGTTTGCCCTGATAGCGTTCGAATTTAATACTTTGAAGGGATTCGAACGGGTTCAGAATTAAAACAGCCCCATTGCCGTTGGACGTAACCCAAATTTTTCCGCTATTATCTTCTGCAAACGAAGTTATATCCTTGTTAAAAAGGTAATTTGGAGGTAAGTATTCAAATTTTTTACCATTGAAGCGCGATATACCGCCTTCGGTATGCCCATACCATATGTTTCCTTTCGAATCTTCGAACAATGCCCTGACACTGTTTGATGCCATTCCATTATCAGAAGAAAAATTTTGAAATTTTATCCCATCAAAGCGCGAAACACCACTCAATGTTCCTAACCATACCTGGTGGTTTTTCGATTGAAGGATTGTATAAACTTTTGAAGATGCTAATTCGTCTTCAACAGTATAGTTATCGAAATAATAACTTTGAGCCTGAAGATCTAACGCAGTGAAAGCTAATAAGAAAAGGATTATTCGGAGAAATCCCGGAACAATCCTTCTCGTGAGGTTTTCCAATAATATCATATAATAATATCTAGTCCTTCACCATAAAGAAGAAGGTGCCATCTTCGTCGACTAAACCGTTAATTTTCCCAAATTTTGGTTTTTGATTGGTTTTACTGTTATTCAAAGAGTCCATTACCTTTATAACGATACTTTCGATTGGGATACAGGAGTTTGGATTGTTTACCAACATGTTGGCAAAAGTACGGGTGAATTGCGAATTATCTACCGCTAACTCATATCCTGCAGAAGAAAATACCTGAGACGATTTAAGCTTTGTAGCCTGCCAGTCGTTACAGCTTCTTTCGCGCAATGCGGAACGCATTGCCTGATAAAAGGTAGGGCCCGATTCGCATGCATCTGTAATTATAAGTGTATGGTTTACAGTCGAGGTATACGATTGCATGGCTGCTTTCAGGTAATTGATGTTGAAGTAAGTAAACTCATCGTCGCGCGAGGCATCTACCGGAATCCAATAACCTGTTTCGTTTATAGATTTTCCATGACCGGCATACCATATAATCAGGCTATTAACCCGGTTACTTTTAATCAAGTCACGTAGCTCAATGGAAAAGAATTTCTCCATTTGATCTTTGGCAAGGTTTTTCTTATGAATAACGTTGTTTACCTGATATTTTGCCAGCGCGGCTTTCATTAAACTTACGTCTTTAGTTGGGCCTTCCAAACTGGCGAATGTACGGTAATTGGCATTTTCGACAAATACAATCCAGGTTTTGCCCATGGGGTTATTCCCTAATAATGCAGCGCTTTCGCGGTTAAGCGTAAATGTAGTTGGAACCTGGTTCCCGTATATATCGGTAGCAATTACGGTAAGCTTGCTTTTGTTATTTACATTAATGCTTGCGGTAAAAATTGGGTTGTTTTCATCGAGTTTGAAGCTGGCCGAAACCCCTTCAATCAAAATAGATTTTATAAGGCTTTCGTCAGTTATTTTCCCCTCGATATATAAATTATCGTTGTTGCTGTCTAAATATATTTCGCCGTTATCAGAAGCAAAAGGGGCAACAATAGCAACTTTTGGAGGGTTTATTTCAGTTCGTTTTATATTGAAATTCGATTTTTCCATGTTGTTATAAACATCCGAAGCCACGATCGACAATAATTCCAAGGTATTTACTGGTACTTCGGTCGAAAATTCAGCCTGACCATTAACCACCTCAAACTTTACTTCGGTATTATTTACCTTTATAGTTTTTATAACACTTTGATCAGTAACATACCCTTTTACCCGAACCGAAGGTTTATTATTGGGGACTTCTATAGATATTTTATTGCGGGGCTCGGGATCAAGTAGCACAATTACCGGAGGGGCGTTTTCCCGATTAAGCTCAAAAAGGCGGTCGGTGGCTTGCTTTAAGAGTATTTTTGCTTTTGCATCGAATTCCGAAATGGCAACCAGTGCATCGTAATCTTTAATAGCTGCTTGAAAATTGGAAATTTCTTCGTACGATTTAGCCCTGTTATATAATGCCTCCGCATTTTTAGGATTTATAGAAATTACTTTGTTGAAATCGCTGATAGCATTCGGGTGCTGGCTAAATTGCTGGTAATATGTTCCGCGGATAAAGTACATTTCTTCGTCGTTTGGCGAATTAACTATGTTTCGCGAAATATCGTTAATAGCGTTTTGGAAATCCTGTTTTTTAATAAATACCCTGCTTCTTGCAAGCAATCCGCCTCGTGAAGCCGGGTCTATTTTTAAAGCTTCGTTGCAGTTAACCATAGCTTCGTCAGGTTTATTAAGGTTTACCTGAAGATTCGCCAAGGCAATGTAACTGTCGATATATTTCTTGTCTTCCTTTATCGATTTACCAAAGGCCCACTCGGCTTTTTGAGTGGAATTAAGCTTCTCGGTTACTACACCATGTAAGTAATAATTAAATGCATTGGCCTCCAGGGCAAGTGTGGTGTCACTCACTTTTAATGCATCAAAAGCTTTATCCATGGCTATCATGGCAATAATTTTCTCCTGATAGGCCGGCAAAAATTTCCGATTGATAAAGGTTGCCTTATTCAAAACATTTATTGCTTCCTTATAATGCTTTAATGCGTTATACGATTTCCCCAAATTGGTAAGCAACACCTCATCGTTCGGGTTGAAAATAACAGCACGGTTAAAATCGTCAGTGGCTTTCTGGTGGTCGTTTAACAGTTGATACGCCAAGCCTCTCATCTGATAGGCTTCTTCGTACTCAGGGCTCATATTTATGGCGCTGGTAAATTGTGCAATGGCATCTTTGTAGTTACTGGCTTCGTAGAAGTCTTGACCTGATTTAAAAAATTTCTTAGCATTTTGCGAAAAAGCGGAAGAAATTATAAAAATAGCGAAAAACAGGGATAAATAACTTTTGCGTAGATGAAGAGACATCGTCATATTTTGTTATTTATGAATGGGTTAATAGGTTATTAGGTTTCAAATATACAAAAATACTTTTTCTTTACAAGGTGCTTTGTTACTCAGTTGTATAATTATTTACGAAAATTTTCAATTTTACGCCTTCAATAGATTTTGTGAAAACCGGCATTTTATCGAGTTTAGGAGCTGAAATGCCTTTAAAGAAATAATCGGATCCAATAAATACCCGGGCTTCGTCCCAATAATTTAGGCGAATCAGGGAATTAATTAACTGGGTTCCTCCTTCCACAATTATCGAAAGTATCTTAGAACAGTAAAGATGGTTCATGATAGATGCCAATAGATCGTCCCTGAAATCGACTGTTACAAATTGTACATTTTTGAGCGTTGGATGATCGGTTTTTGAAGTATAAACGATGGTGGGGATTGTGCCATCAAAAATATGAAGGGCGCGGGGAAGGCGTAAATTATTATCCAATACAATCCGGGTAGGATTTTTACCGCTCCATTCGCGCACGTTCAACCGGGGATTATCCATGCAGGCAGTATTGGTTCCTATCATGATCGCTTGTTCTTCGGTTCTCCACTTGTGAACCAAAATCCGCGATTGGTCATTGGTAATCCACTCAGGCTTTTCTTCGGGTTTTCGCAATTTGTCTACAAAACCATCTGCAGTTTCGGCCCATTTCAAAATGATATAGGGGCGGTTGTATTTGTGAAATGTGAAGAACCGCTTATTTAGCTCCATGCAATGCTGCTTCAGTATATCTATAGTTACCTGGCATCCTGCTTTTTGTAAAAAATCAATTCCTTTTCCCAAAACCAAAGGATTTGGATCGGCTGTTCCAATTACTACACGGGGAATTTGCATCCTCGCAATAAGTTCACAGCAGGGGGGAGTTTTTCCGAAATGGGAGCATGGTTCCAGGTTTACATAAAGCGTCGATTCCTTCAATAATTCTTTATTGGCAACTGAATTAATGGCGTTTACCTCGGCATGCGCTTGTCCGTATTGTTGATGATATCCTTCGCCGATAACTTTTCCCTGATAGACAATAACCGAACCAACCATTGGGTTTGGGGCTGTGCTTCCTAATCCCGATGCGGCCAGTTCAATGCAACGCTGCATATAAAGTTCGTCCATAGCATCCATAATTTTTATACTTTTGCCGCATGGTTTACTCCACAATAAGCGAAGTTACGGCTTTTATAAAAAGCGAAATTGGCTTGCTTTATCCCGAGCAGGAAGCGGATGCTATTATTTATCAAATCTTTAATCATACGTTAAAATTCAGCCGTGCCGATGTATATTTAAAATCGGACACAAATGTACCGAAATCTGTGCTTTCCGAAATCGAAAAAATGGTGATTGCCCTTAAAAAATTTACTCCCTTGCAATACATTTTTGGCGAGACATGTTTTTATGGGCTAAATTTTAAGGTGAATCAGCATGTATTAATTCCCCGCCCCGAAACAGAAGAATTGGTAGAATGGATTCTCCAGGAGCATAATCAGGACATCCGAAAGGTAATCGATTTAGGGACGGGGAGTGGCTGTATCCCGGTAGCATTGGCAAAAAACCGTCCCAACTGGACTATTTCGGCTGTTGACATATCGTATGAAGCATTGAATATTGCCCGGACGAATGCTAATAAGAATGATGTTGCCGTGACTTTTTTTCAGGAGGATATGTTGTCTTTTTCACCAGGCTTAACCGAAAAGCGATTTGATATCATTATTAGCAATCCTCCTTATATTTCGGCGAATCAAAAAAGTGAAATGCTGCCCAATGTTTTGGAATACGAGCCGCACATAGCGCTGTTTGCGCCCGGAGAAGATGCATTATTTTTTTACCGGAAAATTGCAGCATTGGGAAAAGAGTGCCTAAAACCTAACGGTGCCGTTTATGTTGAAATGAATGAAGCCTATCCCAACGAAACAAAAGAAATTTTTACCTCGTATGGATTTGAGGTAGTTTTAAAAAAAGATATCCATAATAAAACCCGAATGTTGAAAGCATTTAAACCGTTATCATGACCGAAAAAGAAGCAATGCAAAAACTAATGGCGCTCTGTAGCCGCAAGGAATATTCGACTGGTGAAATAAAAACAAAACTCGAAGAATGGGAAGTGCAGGAGGATTTAGCTGCTAAGGTGGTTGCTACTTTGATTGCTGAAAAGTTTATTGACGATAATCGCTATGCATCCGCTTTTATAAATGATAAACTGAAATTTTCGAAATGGGGGAAAATAAAAATACAGTATTCGTTGCGCCAGAAAGGTGTTGCCGATGAATTGATAAACGAAAAGCTTGCCGAAACCGATAAAGAAACCTATTTAGGGTTATTGGTCGAAGAGCTGCGTAAAAAGAGGAAATCGATAAAAGCCCCCAGCGACTATGAACTAAAAGGAAAGCTTATCCAGTTTGCTACCGGCCGCGGGTTTGAATTCGACGTGGCTGCAAAAGCCGCGGAGGTAGTGATGAAATCGAATTTTAAGTAGTGGGAAGTTTCTTTTTATCGAAAGTCATCAATCTCTAACATCACGAATAGGATCTGATATTGATGCCAAATACTATTTCGAATTAGTAAATTTCTATAAGAAACAAAATGTCTTAATATGAGATTAATTGATTACGTATATTATCGTTATGCCAAATTCTTTAACAAATATGATGGTTTAGAAAAAGGAGACTTATATAAAAAGGGCTATAGTTATACGGCATTGTTAATGACTTCTTTAAGTCAAATGTTCTTTGCAGTAATACTTTATGTAATATATGAGTTTAGAATACTAAAAGTAAAATCTTATATTGTAACGACTGAATTAAAATATATCGTTATTCTGATAGCCTTTAGTATTCTATTATTTAATTTTTTACGGTATAGGAAACGATTATACTTACTTGAAGAAAAATGGAGCAAACAAAATAAAAGGCAACGTTATTTGGGAAATTTTTTTGTGCTTTTGTACTTTCTTTTTCCTTTTATATTTTTAGTAATTGTAATGAAATTTAATTCTCTTTTATCGGCAATCAGTTTAAAATAATTCCTCCAGATTACAGGGAAATAAAACCTTTGCGTCTTATTTTGTTTTAAAAGGTGGTGTTGTGGCTAATTTTGGAGCATCACAAGCAAACACTAAAACTACATTTATACCAATGATCGATAATCGCAATATAAATACTTAAAGAAGTAGATGATTAATATTTAATTAAAAATAAACAAACTTCTTTTAAACTTAGTACTTCTAGCTGTCGTAATTGGAATATTAATAACTATTATTTCATATTTAATCAAATTAATTTTAAAAGGGATGGGTGAAAGTGTGTCATTCTTATACTCAAGTCCTTTCGATATAATAAAGCTTTATAAGCTTAATAAAGTGGAGGACAATAAATATGAAAAAAATGTAAACAGATACTTATTAATTACATTTATGTTATTAATTATTATTGAATTAATAATTTTCGCTATAATTTTTAATCTGATAAAAAGAATGCAAGTGAGTTGA
>JAIFLU010000144.1 GCA_020048915.1 Bacteroidota bacterium
TTTTTTATTATATTCATATAATGCAATTTATAGAATTTAAGTAGATACTAGAATTGCAAAAGATCGATAGTTTAGGATTTGTAATATTAAGTTAATGTTAAATTAACATGAAACAAATATTACTATCAATTCATGGAAAAGAATTTTTATATCTTTCGCCCTTGAAATAAGATTGAAATTTAACTAAATAATATTATTGTATGTTTGGTCTTGATGCTGGTTTAACTACTGTTTTAATAATTTGCATTCTTGCAGCTTGTATTTTCGAATTTATCAATGGGTTTCACGATACTGCCAATGCTGTTGCCACTGTTATTTATACCAATTCCCTGAAACCTTCCGTAGCTGTTGTTTGGTCAGGTATCTGGAACTTTATTGGCGTTTATTTCGGAGGTATAGCTGTTGCAATGGGAATTGTTAATTTGCTTCCCACGGCTATTTTAATTGACCAAAGCATTTCTCATAGCGTTTCGATGATACTCTCGTTAATACTTACAGCTATATTATGGAATGTTGGAACATGGTATTTTGGAATACCATGCTCCAGTTCTCACACACTTTTAGGTTCGATTTTTGGGGTTGGTATAGCTTATGGTTTATTACCAGATACAGCCGCTGTAGCGCTAAATTGGTCAAAAGTGAAAGATGTAGGCATTGCTTTATTAATATCGCCTGTATTTGGATTTGGTATGACTATGGCTTTGGTTCTGCTCTTAAAGAAGAATGTTAAGAATAAAGTTATTTTTAATGAACCTGGAAAGAAGAAAGCTCCACCTTTGTGGATTCGTTCTATCTTGGTATTGACTTGTACAAGTGTGAGTTATGCGCATGGCTCTAATGATGGACAAAAGGGAGTAGGCCTCATGATGATTATCCTTATTGGTCTTATTCCCGCCCATTTTGCATTAAATCATGCAAAAGACCCCCAGGAGTTACTTTCGCATGTAAATAAAATTGAAATTGGAATATCAGCTGTTGATTATAAAGCATTGAATACAGAGAATAAGTCGAGCCTGATAATTATTGGTGAAAAGGTTGACGATATTCAGGCATCATTGTTAAATGTCAAGTCTTTTACTGAATTAAAAAACAATCAGCCGTTTGAAATTAGAAAGGACTTAATTTTCATTTCAAAAGAAATGTCAAAGATATTTGCGCATCAGCCCGGCGAACCCAAACTAAAAATTGCTCCTGAAAATAAAGCACTAATTGAAAAAGAAGTAAAAAAAGCAAAAGCATTTACAGAATATGCTCCATGGTGGGTAATATTTGTTATATCGATTTCATTAGGTATTGGCACAATGGTTGGTTGGAAAAGAATTGTTGTTACAATTGGAGAGAAGATTGGTAAGGAGCACTTATCTTATGCTCAGGGAGCATCTGCCGAACTTGTAGCAGCTAGTACCATTGGGGTATCGTCATTATTAGGCCTTCCGGTCAGTACAACCCATGTGCTTTCATCAGGCGTTGCAGGATCAATGGTTGCAACAAATGGATTAAAAAACCTACGGATGAAGACAGTAAAAAGTATTTTAATTGCATGGTTAATTACTTTACCCGTTACTATTATTGTTTCCGGTGGTTTGTTTTTATTAATCCGTTTATTTCTTTAAATATTTTTCAAACTAGATTTATAAGAAATGATATGCTGGTTGTTAACTCCTTAAAGGATTTTGACGATCAGCATAATTACTTTTGCAATTCCAAACCGAATCGTATTGAGTAAAAAGCTTATAATTATTGCTTTCCTTAATTTTAATCTCTTCCAACCTATAAGAAATATAAACACCCCTTCTAAAAATATTGTTAATAACTCTTTCAGAAACAATGGGATAAACGAGACATATAATACCGGAAAGCTCATAATGTTTGCAACTAACACGAAAAAATAAAGCCGCGACGGTAATTTGAATAATAATGCTATGGGGAAGGCAATTAATAACTCAATTACCAGCCGAAATAAAAACGAATATAAAATCTTAACACTTGTATTTAATGTATCAAATACCAAAGGCCGAAGTTTTACAATTAAGTTATCGTCTTTTTCAGTAATGGAATATGTACTATTTGGAAGTAATATAAATGAGTTGCTATTTTTTTTAAGATCTTTGTATTCAAATTCAATATAGACTGGATTGTGAATTCTTTGATCGATTAAAAATTGTATAGTGTCATTTTTCAATGGATTAAACTGAAAAGCAAAAATAGTATCGGGGAGTTGGTTTTTTTGGGTAGAACCACTTATTATAAATACCCGATTTAGTTTTTCTGTCGTTAATGCATTGTCAGTCCATATAAAAGTATTATTTTGTATATCGTTACTAACAGCTAAAACAGGTTGAGCAGAAATTCCCAGGTATAAAAGAAAAAATATTACCAGAAATATTTTTTTTGGTAAAAATAAAACAGCATTAAATAATTTCATTGCGAATGTCAATTTCATGAACTAGAACCTTTACGTAAGATGATCGTATAAGAGGCATAAATATATTTAAATCATTAATAAATACAGATAAAATCATAAATTTGATTTAATTAATTTTCAACACCTTTGAATATGGAGACTACAATAAAAAACATTCTTGTACCTTGGGACTTCACTGAACATTCATATTACGCCCTTCAAAATGCTATTGAAATTTCAAAGGTTACTCAATATAACATCATTTTGCTACATATTATTTCTAAAATAAGTGAAGAGTCTGTTGCAAAAGAAAAATTGGAAAAGGTTGTGTTGGAAGTTTCGGATAAGCATGGTGTAAAGGCCGGTTATCTTATTAAAACAGGATCCATTTTTAATACCATTAGCGAAGTTGCCAGTGATCCAGAATATGGACTTGCTGTAATGAAAACTGATGGAGTTAAGGGAATGCAGCGATTCACAGGTAGCAGGGCAATAAAAATAATCACAGGTTCAAAAATTCCATTTATTGTCGTTCAACAGCCACCCCAAAAAACAACTTTCGAAAAAATATTATACCCGATTGATTATCGAATAGAAAATAAGCAAATACTAAGCTATATAACTTATTTAAGTAAATTCTACCAATCGAAATTATACTTGATGCGGCCACAAACAAAAGACCGTATATTTAAGAAGAACATTGCGAATACGGTAAATTTTGCCAAAGTTTTGCTAGATAGCAAGAATATTAGTTATGAAGTTGTCACAGCGAATGAAAAATTGAGTTATTGCGAACAAATTATTGAATTTTCGCATAGTAACGATGTTGATCTAATTCTAATACAGCTTGAAAAGAATCTAACATTTACCAAATTTTTATTTGGAGTTAAGGAGCAAAAGATAATTGCAAACTCTTATAAAATACCGGTTATGTGCCTTAATCCTAAAATTGAACTACTCAAGTATGCCGGCTTTCATTAATCTCATATTTTAGCTAAATCGCTTTCTTTTACCCATCCCTGATTTCCGTCAGGGATTTTTATTTTATGCCAATTCTCTACTTTATCTATAATCTTTACTTTTGTTCCCTCATGTAAAACAAAGAGATTAGTGCCGCTGTCGGCAGGGCTGCTTTTTACAGTAACAGCTTTTACAAATATTATGGCTGTTCGTTGTTTTATCTGAGACGAGTAGGCTCCGGAAGCAAATGTTACCGAAAGTATGGATACAATTAATAGTGTACCTGCAATCCAAAAACTACTTTTCTTAATTATTAGTTGCCCTGAGAAAAAATAAGCAGTAAATCCAATTAAAGCCAGAATAAACGAAATGATACTGTATAGAGCCCAGGAATCTGCACTGAATTGGTTTCGAAACGACTTTGTCCACTCAACAAAGAATAAGTCGGGAATGGCTTCAATTTTGTCCACAACTTTCGATCGGGCAAATGAAAGGTTATATTCTAATTCTTCGTCGCCAGGCTTTATTAAATTGGCTTTTTCGTAATAGAGTATGGCACTTTTATTATCTTTTGCCTTAAAGTAAGCATTTCCTAAGTTATAATAGAGGCCAAATGACATATAACCCGAATCGACCAATTGCTGGTATTTTGAAGCCGATTGGCTATAAAGGCCTTTTTTATAAAGTTCATTACCACTATTCAGGATGCTTTTTGAATCAAAAGCAAAAAAAACCTGAATTTGGAGTAAAAGAAGTAACAGTATTAAACTTATTCGTTTCATAATAAAAGTATAGTTTAACGAATTTTTTCCTGCATTTGCGTGATAATTGTTTTAGCTTCAGCGTAATCATCTTCCATAGTATCATCGGAAGTAGAAGGAGCATATTGGGCAAATTCGCAGGTGTCGAGCAATTGCATTAATATATTTAACGTATCATCATCAACGCCTGTTTGTTTAAGTTGTTCTTTAGCATTATCCCTCGATAATGAAGAAACCGGAATGCCAAGTTTATCGCTCAGATATCCCCATAATGCCTTTAAAACTTCGTCATAGAAATAGTTTTTCTGCTTTTTGATAAGGTATTCTTTAGCTTTCTTCAACCGCTTTACGGCATATTTTTGTGCTTTTCGGTTTTTGGCAAGAAGAACATTGGCATTTTGTTTAATGTAATTTCGACGTACTATTAATATGGAGACAAAAAGAATGAATGGAATTATATACAGTAGGTAAAAGAATAAACTTCCAAATAATGCTGTTCCCGATTTTCTCAGATCAACATCCTCAAGTTTGATGTATTGAATATCTTTTCCAAGAAATTTCAGATCTTCTTTAGCAACTCCTGAAGAAGAAACTGCTGGTGATGAGGAACCTGGCTCCACTTCTAGAAATGCAGAGGGCGATGATATGGTTTTATATTGTCCTGCAATAGGGTCAAAATAGGCAAATTCAATGGAAGGAAGCGTTAACTTACCGGGAGCCCTTGGAATTAGTAAATATTCGAACTGTTTTGTTCCCGAAATACCCCCATCTTTATCGCTTGTTTTATTGACGATTGAAGGCTCGCTGGTTTCAATACCTTCGGGAAAATCAATTTTTGGGGCCTCAATTAATTTCAGGTTTCCGGCACCACTAACAGATATTTTAAGAATTACCGGATCGTTTTGTTTTACCTTAGTTTTATCGTAGGAGGCGGTAAAATTAAATTTCCCCACGGCTCCGGTAAAAGATGCCGGACGGTTTGGCAAAGGTTTGACGTTAATTTTTACAGGTTTGCTTTTTAGTGTAATTTGCTTTTGCTCGGTGGAGAAGAAAAACCCCTGCACAGGCACATCAACAATGCAAATTATTTCGTAAGGAGCAATGGTTAGTTGACCAGTGTTTTGGGGGATTAAAATAACTTTTTGCAAAACTCCTGTTCCATATTTTTTTCCATTAATCATCTCATTTTTTAATTCACGAAGAGGAGGGGTTGTAATATCTTGCTTAAAGAAACCATTTGAAGATGAGAAGTTATGACGAGGTGCAATGTTCGAAATATCGAGTCGTGAATATAATTTTACAGATGCTGTAATAAACTCTCCCTGATAAACCGAGTTTTTATCTACTAAAACCCGAATAAATATGTCTCCATTTTCGTCGACTTGTTCATTAGAAGAGGATTGAGAATTCCCCTGATTATTGGTGCCAATAATATCAATATCTAAACTATTAGAAGTAATTTTTTTACCGTTTACAATTAGGGTTGTAGGGGAAATGGTGACTTTACCGCTTTTTTTTGGCTGTAAAACATAAGAATAGGTTGTTTCGTACGATTGAGACATTTTACCGTTAATAATTTCAGTAAATCCCCCTGTCGAAACGCTTGGTCCAAGTATAATAGTAAAGTCTGTTAGATTGGGAGGTGTAAATGCATTTGGTTTGGCATTTATGGTAATATTTAATTGAAATTGTTCGTCGATGGACACTCTGGTTGGAGCATCCATAGTAGCAACAATATTCTGGCTAAATGTTACCGGGCAGAAGGTAATTAAAAGCAAAAGCATTAAGCCCTTAATAAAAGTCTTCCTAAATTTTAACATACTCTTATTATATAAATCGAATAACATAAGCTTTTTCAGTTTTGAAAATTTAAAATTACCAATTCTTTAGGGTTTTCCCTTTTTCTTGCTGAACTTTCTGTGCCTTTAGTTTTTTTTGTAACTCTTTTTCTTCATTTTGCATAGCTTCTAATATTCGATTAGCATCTTCCTGCGAGATATTTTTGTTTTGTTGTTCCTGTTTTTGTTTATCGTCTTTCTTATCCTGTTTCTGTTCTTTTTGCTGTTCTTGTTTTTGTTTGTCATCTTTATTCTTGTCTTTATTATCCTTTTGATCTTTTTGCTGTTGTTGCTGTTGCATTAACATACGCTGAGCATATGCCAAATTGAATTTAGTTTCTTTATCCGCAGGATTTAGCTTTAACGATTCTTTATAAGCTTTAATCCCCTCATCCAATTTATTGGCTTTAATGTAGGAGTTTCCTAAATTATGATAGATAAATGCTTTTTCTTTTTCGTCTTGGGTACTGTTGGCCAGAGAACTGTATTTACTGGCGGCATCAAGATATTTGTTTTGCTTATAAAGTACATTTCCTACGTTATAATTAGCTTCTACCGATTGGGGCTTCTTTTCCAACGCTTTTCGGTATTGTTCTTCTGCCTCGGTATACTTTTGCTTGTTATATTCTTTATTGCCCTGACGGACAAATTTTCGTTCCTGCTGAGAATATACTGTTGCAACAAAGCTTATTAAACATACTATAAATATTAACTTCTTCTGCATAGTTTACGATTTTGAAGGGAATAATTTAATACGTTTAAACCAGATATTTTTTTTCTCTAGTATTACAAATTCTAATACAAGTAACAAAAAAGCCAGTCCTAAAGGCCATTGATATTGATCTTCGTAGTCAGTATATATTTTTGCTTTATAATCGGTTTTTTTCATTCCCGATATCTGTTTCAAGATAACATCCAGTCCCATATCAGCTCCTTCTGCAACAACAAACTGACCATTTCCGGCGGTGGCTATTTCGCTTAACATTTTGTCATCCATTTTAGTGATTACTACATTGCCCTGGTTATCTTTCAAATATGTTTTTTGTCCGCCCTCAAAAAAAGGAATGGCAACGCCATTGGGCGAACCAACTCCAACCACATTGATGGTTATTCCTTTATTTGCAGCAACCGTTGCTGCTTCAACCGCATTATCTTCATGGTTTTCACCATCCGAAATAACAACAATGGTTTTATCGCAGTCGGTACTCTCTGAAAACGAACGGCTGGATAAATTAATAGCTTCTCCGATAGCTGTGCCCTGAATAGGCACAAGCGCAGGACTTATAGTTGAAAGGAACATTTTAGCTGAAACGTAATCGGAAGTAATAGGCAATTGTGTATAGGCTTCACCGGCAAAAACGACAAGGCCAATTCTGTCAGACTGCAATTTATCAACCAGTCGCGAAATAGCTTGTTTTGACCGTTCAAGTCTGCTAGGAGCAATATCTTCGGCCAACATACTGTTCGAAACATCCAGGGCTATAATAATTTCTGCTCCTTTTCGCTTCGATTCCTGAAGCTTAATTCCAATTTGAGGGCCGGCAATAGCAAATATAAAAAAAACAAAAGCAAGCATAGTAAGGCAAAATTTCCATATTTGCCTGGATTGGGATAGGTTAGGCATTAAATCGCTTACCAGCTTTTGTTCCCCATACAGGGAAAGTAATTTTTTCTTCCTACGCAAGCTCAATATGAACAATAGTACAAGCACTGGAATGATAGCAAATCCAAATAAAATATAGGGGCGAACAAAATGAAAAATTCCGGTTTCCATACTTTTAAGGAATAGTTTTGAAAATTGTTAAACGCGCTAGCGCTTCAATTAATAATAATATACCTGCGACAATAGCCAATGCGAAGTATTCGTCAAAACGTTTGGTGAAATCGGTAACTTCTATGATTGATTTTTCAAGTTTATCGATCTCGGCATAAATAGATTTAAGCTTTTCGTTATCGGTAGCCCTGAAATATTTGCCACCGGTTGCATTGGCAATTTGTTTCAGAATGGCTTCGTCTATCTCAACCGGAACATAATCGAACACAACACCGAAATTTGTTTGAATTGGGGCAAGGGCTTTTCCCATTGTGCCAACTCCAATAGTATATACTCTAATGCCAAATGTTTTTGCAATTTCCGAAGCTGTAATCGGAGCAACTGATCCTGTATTATTAACGCCATCAGTTAATAAAATTATAACCTTACTCTTCGCCTGGCTATCTTTTAATCGGGTTACTGCTGTAGCAAGTCCCATTCCAATGGCTGTTCCGTCTTCAATCATCCCGCATTTTATGTCCTTAAATAAATTTATAAGAACAGCATGGTCAGTTGTAAGTGGACACTGTGTAAAACTTTCGCCGCTAAAAATTACGAGTCCGATACGGTCGCCTGGACGGCCCGAAATAAATTGAGAAGCTACTTCCTTCGATGCATCCAGCCTATCGGGGGTAAAATCTTTTGCCAGCATACTACTCGAAATATCCATTGCCATTACAATATCAATTCCTTCGGTATTTACATTTCGCTGGTTATTTTTCGATTGGGGCCGGGCAAGGATAATGACTATAATAGCCAAAGCAGCTAATCGGAGAAAATAAACCAGATGCCTTAATTGAATTTTCCAGGAATGATGATTACGTATAGGTTCCAGGGCTGCCACCCTTAGGGTAGGATGTAACTTGCTATTTCGGAGTAGATACCAAATAAGTAAAGCTGCGACTGGAATTAGCAGCAAAAATAAATACGGATTTGCAAAGCTTATTTTCCACATAAGTTTATTGTTCTATTCCTGATTATTAAGTTCTTTGTTATTATCAGTATTTGTGTTAGAAAGTTCAATTTTAGTTCTATTAACAAAGGTATACGCGCTTAAAAGAGAGATCTCGTTCTCGTCGGGCAAAGGTTCGGCCTTTGCAAATTTCACCAAATCAGCAAGAGAGAGTAATTTTGAAAATGACATTTTCAATTCCATATCCGTATTCAATTCGCTCGATAACGCATGCAAAATCTCATCCGATGTCAATTCCATGGCATAAATACCATAGCGTCCGGTGATGTATTGTCTTAAAATATCAGTTATGCGTGTATGGTATAACTTTATCTGGTTTCCTTGCCAGAGTTTTTCTGAACGAAGCAAATCTAGTTCGCGCAGCGCAGTAATATGAGGCGGTTCCTGAGGTTTTTTGGGGGAAAACAACGGTTTGTTTTTACGGAACCTCATGAAAATCCAAATTGCTAGACCAATTATTAACAGAATAACAAAGCCTGTGAGAAGTTCCCATTTTATTTCACTAAACGAAAAGGGGGTATTCATGGTAGGTTTAATATCAATAATCTCTTTTGCAGTATCAACCGGAAGTGTATTGACTTTTAAAACTAATTGCGAAGAAGAAATAGTGTCGTTTACATTTTCGAACTTAAATGCAAATTTGAAAGCAGGAATAGTGTATGAACCACTGTCGAAGGATGTGATGAGGTATTTTTTTCGAATGAGCCAGTTATCTCCTCTTACAAGAGTATCAGTCGGTTCAGATTTAACAATTTCGATTTTGGAGGTAAGCGAGTCCTTTATGGAAGGAAAAGAAACAGATATTTTTTTAGGTTGTTCAATTTCTATAGTATAATGCAATTGATCTCCAATTAGAATCGAAGTTGTATCTAAAAATGTATTAAGTTTGATTTTTTGTGCAGAAACAGGAATATCTGTTACACAAAGGATAATAAAACTTATTATCGCAAATCGATTTATACAGTTACCTTTGAGCATAGGATTACCGTTTTTTAAAGATGTTTATTAAAGGTTTGATATAATCATCGTTTGTGCGAATCTGAGCATTATCTACCCCACATTTCCGAAACAACGTAAGAAGTTGCTGTTGCCGGTTATTCCACCATTTCTGATAGCTATCGCGGGTTGATTTATCGGAAGAGTCAATCCATTTAATTTTGCCGGTTTCGGCATCCTGCAGCTTTAATAGTCCAACAGATGGAAGAGAAGTTTCACGAGGGTCGAAAACCTGCAATGCAATTAAATCGTGTTTCCGGTTAGCAATTTTAATAGCATCTTCAAAATTTGGAGCCATAAAATCAGATATCAGAAACGCGATACTTTTTTTCTTAATAACATTTGTCAGGTATCGAAGGGCTTCCGATACATTAGTGGTTTGTTCCTGAGGCTCAAATTCGAGTAATTCGCGAATAATCCTTAATATGTGGGTACGTCCTTTTTTAGGAGGAATAAATTTTTCAATTTTATTACTGAAGAGAATAACCCCTATCTTATCGTTATTTTGAATCGCTGAAAAAGATAATACTGCAGAAATTTCAGTAATAAGGTCTCGTTTTGTTCGCATTTGTGTCCCAAAATTCCGCGACCCACTAACATCAATAACCAACATTACGGTTAGTTCTCTTTCTTCTTCAAATACTTTTATAAAAGGATGGTTAAACCTGGCGGTAACATTCCAGTCGATGTTGCGGATATCGTCGCCATATTGGTATTCCCTAACTTCGCTAAAAGCCATACCTCTTCCTTTAAATGCACTGTGGTATTGGCCTGCAAATATATTCGACGATAGTCCTTTCGTTTTTATTTCTATCTTTCGTACCTTCTTAATAAGTTCTGATGCTTCCACAACTATTTCAATTTAGGTGTGATAATAACGCTGTAAAACCATTCTTCTTTTCTTAACTCTACTTTAAAGGTTTTGCCATCTTTTTGATAGTTCCAAACCGATGAAGACTTCTTTTTGTAGATTTTGTTATATTTTGCTATTGTTTCCTTAATTGACGAATAATCGCACATTAGTTTTGTAGAGGAACAGAAATCCTCCTTTGTAAAAAACACCAATAAGGTTTTTTCTTCGTTTCGATCCACATATTTTAAATAATTATACGTGGTGTTTTTACTGGTATTGTCTATTACAAAATTCGATTCTTTTAACGTTTCAATAACTTTTTCGCGACTTAAGCCTATTAGGTGCTGAGATTTAGCTTGAAACGTTAATAAGGAAAACAATAGAAAAAATAAAAACCTGCTTATCATTCATTCACGTTTAAGGAACTTCAACTGTATTCAATATTTCTGTAATAATATTTTCCGTTGTTATGTTTTCTGCTTCAGCTTCATAAGTAAGTCCAATGCGGTGTCTTAACACTTCGTAACATACAGCACGAACATCTTCGGGGATAACATATCCTCTCCTTTTAATAAAAGCATAAGCTTTTGATGCCATCGCCAAGCTAATACTTGCTCTGGGTGACCCTCCGTAGTGAATCAGATTTTGGAATTTCGAAAGGTTATAATCTTGAGGGTATCGGGTTGCAAAGATTATATCGAGAATATATTTTTCAATTTTTTCGTCCATATAAACATCTTTCACTACATCCCTGGCTTTTAAAATATCCTCAGTTCTAAGAATTTTGGATGCCGTAGGAAATGATTTAGCAAGGTTTTGTCGAATAATTCCCCGCTCTTCTTCTTTCTTAGGATAATCAATTACTACTTTAAGCATAAACCTGTCTACCTGTGCTTCTGGCAACGGATAAGTACCCTCTTGTTCAATTGGGTTCTGCGTTGCTAAAACTAAAAAAGGTTTTCCTAACTCAAATGTATTAGTGCCAATTGTGACTTGTTTTTCCTGCATGGCTTCCAAAAGGGCGCTTTGCACTTTTGCAGGAGACCGGTTTATTTCATCAGCTAAAATAAAATTTGCAAAAATGGGTCCCTTTTTAACTAGAAAATTCTCTTCCTTTTGGCTATAAACCATTGTACCAATTAAATCGGCAGGCAAAAGGTCAGGTGTAAACTGAATCCGGCTAAATTTTGCATCAATTGTATCGGCAAGCGTTTTAATGGCAAGCGTTTTTGCCAAGCCAGGAACTCCTTCTAACAAAATATGGCCATCTGATAATAGTCCGATCAGCAAGCTTTCAATTAGTTGTTTTTGGCCCACAATTACTTTTCCCATCTCAATTTGAATGAGATCTACAAAAGAACTTTCTTTTTGAATACGTTCGTTTAATTCCCGAATATTCACTGCTTCGCTCATATAGAATAATTTACAGTTATTTTTTAATAAAAAATAATCAAATTTTAGACAGCACGAAAATAATTTAAATTAGCTCTAAATCGTTGTTAAAAAAAGTTAAACCATTCGTTCAAATATACTCTGTGTAATTGTTTACTTATTAAATTGTTTTCAAGGCGGATAAAAAAATAATCTATCTTTTTAGAAGGCATTCTAAGTATGACTTAATTTGGAACTAAATTAAACCAAAATCAAAGGCTTCCAATGATTAAGGCATTTTGAATTGCTAGTTAAAGCAATTTGAGGATAATTATCTTTAAATTTGTACAATGACACGATATTTTATTTTTTTAAGGTACAAAGGTACGAATTACCATGGTTGGCAAATCCAACCCAATTCCATTACTATACAAGAGGTAGTAGACCAAAAACTAAGTATTCTGTTACGCCAAAAAATTGAAACTACTGGAGCCGGCAGAACTGATACAGGGGTTCATGCTACTCAGTTTGCGGCCCATTTTGATTGTAAAGATGACATTCTTACCACAAAAGAAGACTTTATTTATAAAATGAATTGTTTATTGCCCATTGATATATCCGTTTACAATATTCGTAAAGTAAACCCGGGAGCCCATGCGCGTTTTGACGCCATTTCGCGTACGTATGAATATCGTATTGCTCAGGAGAAAAACCCTTTCTTAACCGAGTATGCATATGTATTTGCTAATTCTCTTGATATTGATTTAATGAATAAAGCTGCATCAAGTCTTAAACATTTTAATGACTTTACAAGTTTTAGTAAATTACATACGGATGTTAAAACGAATAATTGTAATATTGTAGAAGCAAAGTGGTCGAGAAATGATAATTTGTTAATATTTACAATTACAGCCGATAGGTTTCTTAGAAATATGGTTCGTGCAATTGTAGGAACGTTGATTGATATAGGAAAGGGGAAATTGTCGTTGGAAAATTTTGAGAAGATAATTGAAAGTAAATCAAGAAATGAAGCTGGAATGTCTGCACCAGCTCATGGACTTTATCTAACAAAAATTATATATCCAGTCACTATTTTTGGTGATTGAGCGTGCGAGATATAAAAAAAAAATATAACTTTATTTTACAATGATCTAATGTATACGATCTCAAATATTGTAATGGGTTAATAAATGATTCAATTACGTAACCTAACATTTAAATCGACGTAAATACGTGCAAAAAAACCTAATGTTTATGAAGCGATTTTTAATTTTAGCAATTTTGGCTGCTAGTTTTAACTTTTTTAAGTTAGATGCGCAATCCTCTATTCCTGCAGCTCAATCAGTTTTTATTTATAATTTTACAAGGTTAATAGAGTGGCCATCAGAGTATAAGTCTGGTGATTTTACGATTGGAGTAATTGGGTCAGCCGAAATTTTTAATGAGTTGAAAAATTACACCTCTTCTAAAATGGTTGGCGCTCAACCTATTAAAGTTGTAAGATTTAATACTGTTGAAGAAATCAGTAAGTGTCATATCCTTTTTTGTGCTTATGGTAAAACAAAGGATATTCCGGGAATGTTATCAAAACTTTCTGGGAATAGCACCCTTTTGGTGGCCGAGAATAAGGCGTCTATAGAAAAAGGGGCTGCAATTAATTTTGTAATCATCGAAGATAAATTAAAATTTGAACTTAAATTATCCAATGCTTCAAGTCTTGGATTGAAAGTTCATTCCAATCTGGAGAATATGGCTGTTGTTAAATATTGAAAATTAATCAATTAAAAAAAGATATGAAATTTACCATAACCCGAAAACTGTCTATTACATTTGGTATACTGCTGGTAGCAATAGTCATCAATGTTATTATTACTATTTTTAATACCAATAGGAACGCACGACGGAATAAAGAAATTAGTAATATTTATTTGCCTTCGGAAAAAAATCTGGTTGAATTAAACAACCAAATTATTAATTCCAAAATGCTTATTAAAAATTGGGTGTTTATTGATAAAAAAGCCGATACACCAGATAAAATAAAGCTTAAACAACTTCAGGAAAAAGATTTCCCTGAATTAA
>JAIFLU010000010.1 GCA_020048915.1 Bacteroidota bacterium
ATAGCTATTGTTTCTATGGGTTACAAATATATGTAAAAGAACTTATTAAAAATTTAATCTATATAATGTCTAATACATAATTAAAATTAAATGTCGTTTTTTAAGACTGAGACTTTGACGCAGCCTGCCGAACTGGTATTAGTGCCGCATTGAAGCGGGTCCATTTGTCTCTTAATTATTATTAATTTTGGGTTTATCATCATTACTAACACACTCTTTTTTTTGGTTATAGCTAGGTTATTTTGTTAAATCAAAATTATACAGTTTGGGCTTTTATAGTGGTGTTTGGAATAGTAAAGTATATGGTAGTTCCGGTGCCTGGCCCTTTTGATTCAGCCCAAATCCGGCCTCCATGCGTTTCGACAATTCGCTTAACAATTGCCAGTCCTATTCCGGAACCTTCCTGATTTGTTGCAATTTTTTCGAACAACCTGAATAATCGGGATATGTTCTCCGCACTTATGCCAATTCCATTATCTTTTACAAATAGGATTACCTCATCCATTTGTTCCTTTGCTCCGATTTCAATTTTTGGATGGGGACTTTCGTCTGAAAACTTTAAGGCATTCTCAATTAAATTCTGGTATAGTTCAGTGATTCGAAGCTTATCGCCGAGCAGTGATATTGATAGTTGTGTAATTTTTATTTCAACGCCTTTATTTTGAATTCTGCCGGCAAGAATATTTAGAACGTCCTCAACCAATTCTTTCAATTCAAATGCTGTTGGTGGATTTGATTTTTTACCAATGCGGGATAAATTTAACAGATCGGTGAGTAAATTATTCATTTTAGAACTCGCATTTTTAATGTATTCGATATCGCTTTTGATTGCATCACTGTTTTCTTCGGCATAATCTTTTTCTAAATATCCTGTAAATGCCTGAATCGTAACCAAAGGGCTTCTTAAGTCGTGTGAAACCGTATATGTAAATTTTTCAAGTTCTTCATTTTTGTTATGTAGTTCTACTGCTACATTTTTTTGCTGAGTAATTTCCTGGGCAATACCAAGCAATTGTAATGTCTTTCCATCTTTGTTCCGGTTAAAAACCATGTTATGACTTTGAAACCATCTCCATTCGCCTGCTTTGGAAATAATACGATATTCTAAAACAATTACTTCTCCGTCTTTCGCAGAAAAAATACGTTGCATGTTCTCAGGCATTTGGGCTTTGTCATCGGGGTGTATTAATTCTAAAAACAGCTTGCTATCCACCTCGTTTTCATATTGATTATACCCCAAAATTCTGCTCAAATAATTATTGGTAAATATAATTTTACTGTTGGTTATATCAATTACATAAACTCCACCAGGAATAGCTGATACTATTTGCTGAATAAGATACTGGCTTTCCTTTAATTCTTCTTTGGTTTGTTTAGTTTCGGTAATGTCCATAATTACTCCTTCGAGCCAAAGGAGGTTGTCATTGTCATCAAATATTCCCTGTCCTTTTTCATGTACCCATTTAACACGCTCTTCTTTATTTACAATTCTATATTCCAGGCTATATGTCTTATTAGGCGAAACAGAAACTTCGGGTGAAAATGTCAGAATATTCGCATCATCGGGATGGGCAATGCTGGCCCAGCTTCTAATGTGATTGTTTATAAAATCGGAAGCTTCATATCCTGTGAGGTTTAATATTTCATCGCTCATATAAATCATTGTCCAGGATTCGTCGTTCAGGCAACGATAAATTACCCCGGGAGAATTTATAACCAGGCTCTTATATTTATTTTCGCTTTCGCGTAAGGCCAATTCAGTTTGCTGTTGCTGAGATATTTTTTGTTGAAGCTTTAAATTTATTTTCTCAAGCGATTGCTCATTTAATTGCAATTTTTGAATGGTTTTCCGGAGAGCTTCGGCTAGAAAATAGATGGATAAAGCTGTTAGTAAAACCATGAGCGAGAGATAAGGCAGATCACTAAAAGAAGTTAATGTCGAAAATGGAGTAGTGATAATTCCTGTTATTTCGCTGTAAATAACAAAGGCAAGTGAGAAAATAATTAGCAGAATAGTCAAAATAAATTCAATTTTCGATAATATAATAGCTCCAATGATGATCACTAATGCATAAAGAAATATGATAGTATCGTGAATTCCACTGCCAATAAACATAATATACGTTACCAGAAAAACCAGTACCACCATGCTTAAAACTGAGGCTATCCGTAAGTGCTTTTTCTTGTTTAGCAAAATGCAAACTGCAAGACTCAAATCGATCAGCAAAAATACGACGACCGACTGATGTTGGTGTAAAATAAAACTGTTTACAATCGGAGCAGGCGAGACCAATATAATGGTAAACAGGATAAATGCTAAAAATTTGCTAATCCAGTTATTTTCTCCTGTTTTTGGCAATAAAAAGCCTGTTCGGGATAAATTCATTCGGAAACACCAATTTTATGAAGTAAGTGTGTTGCTATTTTAAATTTAACACAAATATTCGAAACTTCAATTGGGTTTTACTAAGAAAGAATAAGCCTTTTCAAGATTAATTGGCTTGAACGCAATACATATTGTTGGTCTATTGAATTTTTGTTTTAAATGTTTTTTGGTAGTCTTCTAATGTGGTATTGATATATTTATCTTCAGCTATAAAATTAAGCAAAGGCTCCAGATTACCGGCAGTATAATAACCGGGAATTGCTGCTAATAACTGCAATTTCTCATTCAGGTAGGCAACCGAAGGATACGACATGTTTCCTTGCAGCAAAGCAACTGCGAATTGATGCGTTGGCCTGCTTCCCTGGTTTTCGTTCTTAAAGGTTTTTCCTGCAAAAACAATGGAGTCACTAGATTCAGCATCGAATTTTACCGGATAAAAATGGGTATTAAGAAACTCGGCAATAACAGGGTGACTAAATGTTTCAGCATCCATTTTCTTACACCATCCGCACCAATCGGTATAAACATCAATCATGATTTTTCGCGGTTCCTTTTTTTGCAATTCCAATGCTTGCTCAATGGTGTACCACTTTACTTTTTCAGGCACTTTTAGTTGGGCATGGGTAGGCAGAAAAGGAAATAAAAGTATGATTGCTGTAATTAAGGACTTTTTCATTAATTCTTCAGTTTTGTGCAAATTTATAAAAAAATGCAACCATTTTAACTTGATATTTATAACAACTGTTGGACAATAAAAGTTTATTCTATCTATTAGGTAAATTGGTTTTTGCTATTGGGGAATGAATGTAATCTGATTTAAAGAGCCGGTTTTTTTTAATATTAACATAAATAAGTAATTTAGGGAATTGAAGAGCTGGAAGCTGCGAAAAATCAACTTTCAGGAAATTATTATTTTTATACTTTTACCGGAATTAACTAAATCTCTAACTATGGCTGAAAATAAGAAATTTATTCCTTTTGTATCGCCAGATTCTAACATGGCGGAGTTTACCGGAAGGGCGCTCATTATTGGGTTAATAATGAGCGTTGTGCTTGGAGCAGCAAATGCCTATCTTGGTTTAAAAGCAGGGATGACTATTGCAGCAACCTATCCGGCCGCTGTTATCGGAATGGCAATCATCAAAGCTTTTAAAGGCACTATTCTCGAAGAAAATTTTGCACGTACGGTTGGATCGATTGGAGAATCGGTTGCCGCAGGTGCCATTTTTACTATTCCTGCATTTTATATTGCAGGTATCTGGGTGCCGTTTTTTACCGTCGAAAACTATATTACCACCTGTTTAATTCTTATAGCCGGGGGTATTTTAGGGATCATGTTTGTCGCATTACTTCGTCGCGTTATGGTCGACGATGTTGAACTTCCTTTTCCCGAATCAGTTGCTGCTGCCGAAATTCATAAAGCTGGCCGGCAAGGTGGGGGTGGATCGAAGTTTTTATTCTCTGCCATGATTTTTGGAGCCTTAGTAGAAACGCTTAAAAAATTCAGTCTTTTCCCTGGTGTGTGGGAGAAATTTGTCCATTTTCCCGATTCTGCTATTCAGGTTGGAAAAGCCGGGATTGTAAAAGCCAAAGGAGGTTTGATGATGAGTTCTCCCGGAATTAGTCCTGCCTACATGGGTGTTGGATATATCATTGGGCCAAAACTTGCATCGCTTAACTTCAGCGGTGGTATCATTGCCTGGGGATTACTGGTTCCTTGCATTATGTATTTTATGGGGCCTTATATCGATTTTGATGCACTGGCGAGCCTTTTGGTAACTGAAAATACACAGGCAATTACAGATGCCATGGTTAAAGGGCTTACCCCACCTGCTGCATTATCGCTCGAGCAAGCCCATGAATCGGCTTGGGCGTTAACATCTACTGCTGTTTGGAAATTTATTGTACGTCCAATTGCAATTGGAGGAATGTTAGTAGGTGCTGCTTTTACACTTTTTAAAATGCGTAAGAGCTTAATTACCGGTATTCAGCGGTCAGTTGGAGATGTTAAAAAAGCTGCTGCCGGAGTTCAGGTAAATAGCCGTACCGAACGCGATATTAAATTTTCGTGGATTATGTTGGGCGTTTTGGGAGTGGCTGTTGGTACTTTCTTAATTACCTTTTTAATATTTCAAACTTCTTTTCTGGTAGCTTTTGTGAGTGCAACAGTGTTAATTATTCTGGCATTCTTTTTTGCAGCTGTTTCGGGCTATTTGGTTGGTATTATGGGATCCAGTAATAATCCTATCAGCGGATTAACGCTAACAGCTTTGGTTGTTACTGCATTAATTCTGGTACTTATTGGTGTGAAAGCTGAATCGGGCGGTGTTGCCGCTGTGTTAGGTGTTGCTGCAATTGTTTGCGTTTCGGCTGCCGTTGCCGGAGAAATGCTACAAGACTTAAAGGCCGGGCATATTTTGGGAGGTACACCCTGGAAAATGCAGTTTGGTGATATCCTGGGCGTTCTTGCTTCAAGTGTTGTAATGTTTGGTGTATTAGTTATATTAAACGAAGGCGATATTAAATCGGGTGGAACTGGTTTTGGCGGCGCTAATTTACCTGCCCCGCAAGCTAGTCTCATGGCAATGCTATCGAAGGGAATTGTGGGTGGAGAAATGGCATGGCCGCTGATTATTGTAGGGATGTTGATGGGAGTTGGACTAATCCTTATGCAGGTAAAAAGTCCGATGCTTATTAGTGTGGGTATGTATTTACCGCTTGAGACAACCTTCGCCATATTTATTGGCGGTATTATTAAAGGTATTGTCGATTATTTTACCGAAAAACGTGGTTTTAACATTGCACAAAAAACCAGGGTCGAAAACATTGGAATATTACTTGCTTCAGGTCTTATTGCCGGGGAGGCATTAATGGGACTGGTGTTTGCCGGATTGGCCTTTTTCGATGTTAAATTGTTTGCCATATTCCAGTCGCCACCATTTATAATCAGTTTAGTTGTACTTACATTAATATCATTAATACTGGTATATTATCCATTGAAAAACGCCGGAGAACCCGATCAACCCGTTCCTCCAAGCGTAAGCGTTTAATAAATTATTGGTTATTTCTTTTTATTCCCCTGTTTACAAAACTTTTGTATTCAGGGGATTTTTTAAATATTATCTCTAGCTTTGTTTCACTCTAACTATTCTGCTATGAAAGCTATTACCCATCTTTTTGAAGAGACCGCCTCCCAATTTAGTAACAATACATTTATGTGGGAGAAGAAAACCGACAGATATACCCCAACAACTTACGCCGAAACTAAAGAATTGGTATATCGTTTTGCTGCTGGGTTAATGTCTATGGGTATTCAAAAGGGCGATCGGGTTGCGCTGCTTTCCGAAGGGAGGAACGACTGGGTAATTAGTGAATTGGGAGTTCTTTATACAGGTGCCATAAATGTGCCATTATCGGTAAAGCTTACTGAGCCTGCCGATATTAAATTCCGGTTGCAGCATTCCGGTGCCCGCTACATTATTGCCTCTCAAAACCAGTCAAAAAAACTGAAACAATTAAAGGATGAATTAGATTCGCTCGAACGCCTTATCATATTAGATCCTTCGGATAACTATGATTCCAAAGAAATTTTCTATGGCGATATCATCGAATTGGGGATAAAATATTTGGAAGAACATCGTTCCGAATTCGAAAACCGATGGAAATCAATTCGGGGAAGTGATTATGCGAATATTTGTTATACGTCTGGTACAACAGCCGATCCCAAAGGGATTATTCTTACTCACCGGAATTATACCGCCAATGTAGAGCAATCGCTTACCCTTATGAATATTCCTTCGGATTGGGTTTCGCTTATTATTTTGCCTTGGGACCATGCTTTCGCTCACACTGCTTGTGTGTATACCCTTATGACAACAGGGGCTTCTTTAGCCTCGGTTCAGGTTGGTAAAACTCCCATGGATACCTTGAAGAACATATCCATAAATATTAAAGAAATACGGCCTAATTTTTTATTGAGTGTGCCAGCCCTGGCGAAGAATTTTAAGAAAAATATCGAAGGTGGTATCCGGGAAAAAGGAAAGGTGGTAGAAACCTTGTTTCGGATGGGACTGAAGGTGGCTTACTCGTATAATGGAATTGGATGGAACAGAGGGAAAGGCTTACGGTTTTTACTTAAACCGGTCGTAAAGTTGTTCGATAAAATTATCTTTTCGAAAGTTCGTGAAGGCTTTGGAGGACGGCTCGAATTTTTTATTGGAGGAGGAGCCCTTCTGGATATTGAGTTTCAAAAGTTTTTTTATGCCATTGGGATTCCCATGTATCAGGGATATGGTCTAACTGAAGCTTCTCCGGTAATTTCGTCCAGTTCGGCAGCAAAACATAAATTTGGTTCTTCGGGATTTTTGGTAAAGCCCTTGGCCGTGAAAATTTGTGATGAAAAAGGAAATGAATTACCGTTGGGCGAAAAAGGAGAAATTGTTATAAAAGGCGAGAATGTGATGGCCGGATATTGGAATAATCCTGTTGCAACTGCCGAATCTATTAAAGACGGTTGGTTATTTACGGGCGATTTGGGATATCTGGATAGCGATGGGTTTTTATACGTTCTTGGCCGGTTTAAAAGTTTGCTGATTGCCGACGATGGTGAAAAATTCAGCCCCGAAGGAATTGAGGAGGCATTTATTTCGGAAACACCTTATATCGAACAATGCATGCTCTATAATAACCAAAATCCTTATACTATTGCCTTAGTTTATCTTAATAAAGAAGCGTTAAAACGTCATTTTGCCAAAGAACATCACCACCACTTGGTTACCGACCTTTCAACCGATGAGGGGAAAAAGGCTGCCTTGCAGCTTATTGCAAAGGAAATTGCAGAATTCAGAACTGGAGGCAAGCACGGGAATATGTTTCCGCAGCGTTGGTTACCATCAGCTGTTGGTATTCTCGATGAAGGATTTACCGAGGACAACCAATTATTAAACAGTACCATGAAATTAGTTCGTGGGAAAGTGGTGGAAAGGCATCAATCGCTGATTAATTTTTTATATACACCCGAAGCGAAAGATATTGTCAACCCAAACAATTTGGAGGCATTGAGAAAGGTGTTAAAATAGAAACGATTCCGGTTTAAGAGATATTATTTAATGTCATTTAGTTAAGAATTAGACTTCGACTCAGCCTAATTCTTCGACAAATTTGCTCATTCGGTGATGATAGAACGCGGAATAGAATTAGATGAAAAATATCTTCTTTCGAAATTCAACCACTTTGTGGTTGTGGAAAAGTTCGTGTTTTGTTCCACCCGCATATCATGCGGGGTTATTCAAATTAAATCCCATTCGGGATTTTAAAAGAGAAAACCTTATATGTAGAAGTAGAATTAATGAACTTGTTTTAATGTCACACTGGAGTCGAAGAATGATGAAAGGTAGGATATTAATGGATTTCTTTTTTTACCATTCTTATTTCAATATCGTTTAGTTAAGAATATTCGACCCCGGCTGGGGTCGCCTGTTTGTAGAAAAATCGAACATTCTATAAACATATGACCCCGGCTGGGGTCAAACATAGCTTCTTAACTAAACGACATTGATTCCCAACAAAAAAGGCCGCAATTGCGGCCCTTTTAATATCTCTAAAAAGATTAGTATATTATTTTACCGGAGCTCCTGCTGGAGTAGCACCTGCTTTTATGCCTAACTTAGCTTTAACCATAGGTAGAACGTCTATCACATCGGCAGCGGCAAATTGAAGGGCATTGAATTCGAAAATCATGGTGAAACCATTTTCTTTTCCTACATCTTCAATTGCTTTTTTAGCTTTAGCTACAATTGGTTGCATTAATTCGTTTTGTTTGGTCTGAATTCCTTGCTGAGCAGTTTGCTGGAATTCCTGAATCCGCTGTTGCCAATCCGAAATTTCTGTTTCGCGGGTCTGACGAACTAATGGGGTAAGGCCATCACGCTCTTTCAGGTAGATTTCGTACTTTTTATTGAGTTCCACATTCATGGCTTCTAAATTAGAATCGTATTCCTTAGCGAACACTTCCAGTTTTTTCTGTGCGCTATCCCGGTCTGGCATAACTGCAATAATATCGGCGGTATTAATATGTCCGAATTTAGGCGCTTTTTGACCAAAAGTAAAACTCGAAATCGATACAAATCCCAATAATAGTAAGTACTTAAAAAGGTTTTTCATAATTAGTTTAAAATTTGTTTTTGCAAATGTAGAAATTTCAATTTAATATCAAATTCCGGTCATATGCTTTTTAAAAAACGCTTGGTTAATAATTGTTAATTTTTATATCCCATCCGTTGTAACACTTCGTCGCTCTTGTCGTTCTTAGGATTGGTATATAACATCCCCATGCCGGCAGCGGTATCGAATATTACAGCGAAGCCTTGCTCTACCGACATTTCCTTAACAGCATTGTACACTTCGTCCTGAATAGGTTTTACCAATTCCTGACGTTTTTTAAACAGCGAACCTTCTTTACCAAAATATTTCTTTTGTAAATCTTTGGCTTCCTGCTCTTTTTTAACAATTTCTTCTTCGCGTTTGGTTTTCATTTCTTCCGACAACAATACTTTCTCAGTTTGAAAAGATTTATAAATCTTATCGATTTCAGCATACTTTGCTTCTACTTCTTTTTGCCAATCGGCCGAAAGTTTATCGAGCTGATCCTGAGCCGCTTTATACGAAGGGATATTGTTCAAAATATAATCGGTATCGACAAAAGCAAACTTTTGTGCCCACGACGAAAGGCTGAATACAACAGCCAACACTAAAACAGATATTATTTTTTTCATGGTGTGTATATTTATTTGGTTCCAGTAGTATTTAGCAAATACCGTGCATTTTTTTACCGGATGAATTAAAACTGCTGACCTATCATAAAATGAAATTCTCCTTTTGGTTTATCTCCCGGAATAAGCGGGTCAAATCCATAGCCCCAGTCGATTCCTAACATACCAAACATGGGTAGAAAGGCTCGTACACCAACCCCGGCCGCACGGTGAACATTAAATGGATTGAATTTTTCGTATTCGTACCATGCATTTCCGGCTTCGAGAAATGTTAACCCGTAAATGGAGGCTGATTGCTGCAACGTAAGCGGATACCTTAATTCCATGGTGTATTTTACATACATATTTAGGTTCTGATGGCCCTTAGCATCATTAAACCCCTGATCTTTATAACCACGCATGGCCACAACTTCTGTTCCATACATCTGGTAACCGGTCATACCGCTACCTCCCACCTGAAATCCTTCAAACGGACTGTAGCCTACTTTTTTATTGTAAATACCCAAATATCCTACCTGGGCTCCCACATTTAACACTAAATCTCCGATTAACTTGGTAAATGTGTTGGCTTTAAATTTCCATTTATGGTATTCTACAAATTTAAATCGCTGACCATCAGTAAGATTGTCATTATTGCCTCTAAATAATGAATAGGGAGGTGTAAATTGCCCGCTAAGGGAAAATACGGAACCACTTCGGGGATAAATCTGTTGATCCTGCGAACTACGCGTCAGTGTAGTACTAAAATTGAAGTTGTTTGATTTCCCAGTCTTAAATGGAAAGTTTCCAAATTGATAGTCATGAAGCTCATATAGCTGGTACGAAAACTCATTATATAGCTGAAACCAGTCATCAGGCCAATTCAACGTACGTCCTAATCCAATGGAGAATCCAGAAACTTTGTACCATTGATCAGAAGCATCGTCTGAACCGCCATATAGATAGCTATAGTTATAATTATACATTTTAGACAGATAGGCGCTTACCTGGAACGAATTTCGTTTTTTACCGCCAAACCAGGGTTCCATAAAAGAAACATTATAGGAGCGGTAATACTTACCATTCGACTGGGCACGGATACTTAAACTTTGGCCATCGCCCGACGGAACCGGTCTCCATTGGTTAAGTTTAAAAAAGTTGCGGATAGCAAAGTTGCTAAAACGAATACCTATGGTACCCACTAACATGCCTGCTCCCCAACCACCCGATACTTCGAGCTGATCGTTGGCTTTTTCTACCAGTTTATAGTGAATGTCAACGTTTCCTTCCGAAGGGTTAGGCAATACATCAGGAACAATTTTTTCCGGGTCGAAATGTCCTAACTGTGCTAATTCACGAACGCTTCGGATAATATTCGATTTGCTGAAAAGTTCTCCCGGTCGGGTACGAATTTCCCTGCGGATTACGTGTTCGTTTGTTTTTGTATTCCCCGAAATAATAATCCGGTTGATAGTAGCCTGGCGGCCTTCGTTAATACGTAATTCTACATCAACTGAGTCTCCTTCAATGCGAGTCTCAACAGGTGTTAAGCGGAAAAATAAATAACCATTGTCGAGATAAACGGAATTAACGGCATCTTCATCTGTTGTAAGGCGTTTATCCATCGATACCTGATCGTACACATCTCCTTTTTTCATTTTGAACACGCGATCAAGAAATTCTGTTGGATAAATAGTATTCCCAACCCACGTTATATTTCTGAAATAATATTTTCGTCCTTCATTAATCCGAACGTGCAGTATAATTTCATCCGGATTTAAAAAAGTAATAGAGTCGTTTAGGATTTTGAAATCGCGGTATCCGTTTTTACTATAAAATTCTTCAAGTTTTTTCTTATCCTCTTTGAATTTCGATTCTACATACTTTGCTCCGGTGAATATATTTAAATCTTTCTGTTTAGTTTTTTTAAAGGTACGGCGAAGTTTTTTATCGGCATAATCTGTATTTCCCATGAAATCGACCTGCTTAATTTTCACTTTTTTATGTTTGTCGATGTTGGCAGTTAAAAGAACCCGGTTTTTAGCAACAGTATCATCCACCTGAACCAGATTAACTTCGGTACTTAAAAATCCTTTTTCGGCATAATGTTTTTTAACAACCAGCGAAATAGTATTCAAAAGATTGTCGGTAACCTGTACTCCCGGTTTTACCTTTAGTTTTTCGGTAATATCCTCTGCATCGCTCTTGCTGATACCTTTCATGGTAAATCGGCTCAACCTCGGACGTTCCTTCAGATAAATATCCAGGTAAACCTTTTGATCTTCAATTTTGGTAACAGATATTTTTACATCAGCAAATAGGCCCTGTACCCAAAACTTATCTACAATTTTTGTAATGTCGTCGCTGGGGATGGTAATTTTTCTTCCAACAGCAAAGCCCGACATACTTATGAGCACATTGGTGTCGATAAATTGAACTCCCGATACGGTAATTCCTCCAACTTCGTATTCTACGGGATTGGAATAATCGACAACTGGTAGTTTTGAATAATCTGTGGTTTGTGAAAACGAGAGAAGGGAGCTAAAGATTATTACGGTGGAAATGATTGATTTTCGAAACATTCGCGATACCTTGATTAATTATTGGTTACAACTTGTTCACTAATTTTTCCAAATCTTCTTTCGCGCGATTGGAAATCTAAAATTGCTTTATATAAATCGTCCCTGCGAAAATCGGGCCATAATGTTGGTGTAAAATGGAGTTCGGCATATGCAATCTGCCATAACAGAAAATTGCTAATTCTGAATTCTCCACTGGTGCGGATCAGTAATTCAGGATCGGGTATTCGGGCAGTTGTTAAATTGTCGGTGAACTGGTCGCAGGTAATGTCCTTTGCTTTAAGCTCACCACTTTCAATTTTATAGGCTATTTTCTTTACTGCTTCTATGATTTCCCAGCGGGAGCTATAGCTTAACGCTAATGTAAGGAGTAATCCGGTATTTTTAGAAGTCACTTCCAGTACCTCATTTAATTGTTTGGCAACATCTTTTGGAAGGGAACTGGTTTCGCCAATCACATTCAGTTTAACATTGTTTTTTAATAAAGTGGGTGTTTCAGAACTGAGGGTTTGCACTAATAGCCCCATTAATGCATCAATCTCCAATTTAGGCCGGTTCCAGTTCTCCGTAGAAAAAGCATAGAGGGTAAGGTACTGAATTCCTATTTCGGCTGCTGCTTCAACTGTATCTCGAACTGCTGCAACACCATTACGATGACCAAAAATTCGTTGATTTCCTCTTTTTTTAGCCCAGCGGCCATTTCCATCCATAATGATGGCTATGTGACTGGGTAATTTGTCTAATTTAATTTCCTCTTTGTTCGCCATTATAAAAAATTTACCAATAAACAGGGCAATCGCCGCTGTCATCATAAAGGCGGAAAGATATAAAAAATCCTGCAAATGAATACCAATCATTATTATTTATGAAAGACTTCATTGCATCTCCTCCAGCATTGGTAAGTCCGTCGAGTTGGTCGTTAAAAAGCTTACGCATACCCCATTCCACGCCGGTTCCGATTCTTTTGGATATTGTATATTTTACACCCATTCCAAAAGGAACGGAGAAGTAATTGCCTTTATTGTTTACGGCACTTACAAATGCTAAATATCCTACACCGCCGTAAAGATAAGGGGAAAAGCCCTTTTCTTTTTTATGGGTATAATAAGGAAGGAAGTTAAACTCAAATACCGCGGAAGCTTCAGTAAATGAGGCATTAAAAGATGCTCCGCGCATTTTTTGATAAAAATTGTTAAAATCGGTATCGGTGCCCTTAATCGACATTTGGATGATAGATGCTTTTAATGCTTGCCGGCTATTTAAATTATATCGGATAAAGCCTCCATACGCAGGGGAAGGAGCATAAAACTGCCGTGAAGGATTAATTTCCCCCAAATAATAAGATGCTCCGCCGGTAACTCCTATGTCGAAATATTTCTGCGCAGATAATAACCCGCTTATAGAAAGCAGGAATGTAATAATATATATTTTTCTCATTAATTACTTACTAAATCCCCCTTTTATTTAAAGGGCGTGCAAATATTTCAGGAATACCCTGCCTGTTTGTTTTGAGTTTATATACAGCTTGGAAAATACCGAAATAATAGGTGTCGTTTGCTTTCGAAATAGTTGTTGATATGCCATCAATATAATCGGTAAAAGCAAACCTGCGGCCAAATTCAAAGCCAATAGACCACTGCTTGTCAATTACATATTTTATTCCTAATCCAACGGGAAGGACCAGCCCGGCTTTACTATAGCCAGTGGTAGTTTCGATGGAGTAAGGCGTTTTTCCGTGAAAGTCTAATTTTGGGCTATATATCACTCCTCCAGCTCCTGCAAATCCATAAGCGCTTAGCATGGCAATATTATTTACCATTCCTCTCCGGTTGTATAATTTCGAAACGGCAATTCTCCGTTCCTCACTTAAAAAGGAGTATTCCACTTGAAAGGAAGGTTCAAAAATATTTGTAGTAAAGGAATATCCCCGATATCCTTCATTTTTAGAGGCGATATCGGTACCATAGCCACGGCCATAAATTAAATTTACTTTAATCGCCAAATCTTTTTGAATTTTATACCGGCCACCTAAATAAAAGGCATACCGGGTTTCCGATATTTTAATATCTTTTAGTCCAAAAAGATTACTTGCATCCGCAGTTCCTCCAATATCACCGTAAATATTGGTCGAGCCTATTCCGAAAAGAGCCTCATATCGTGTAAGTTTCCATCGCTGGGAAAAAGCTGATATGCTGATTGCAATAAAAATGAATAGTAGAACGCCTTTTATTTTCATACTTCTTTATTATTATAACAAATTTACAAAATTTGCTGATTCGTTAAAAATTAATTTTACATAAATCAATTTCGTTTATCGGCTCCCCACAT
>JAIFLU010000264.1 GCA_020048915.1 Bacteroidota bacterium
CATTGTCAAGTAGTAAGATACATTGTATATTTGTGAGGTGATCAATGAAAATAAGGGATGATAGCACTTCTTACTTAAAAACAAAAAAGGCCGTGCTTCCCAGAACCGCCTTTTCAACTACTAACTAACTACTACTACTATGTATGATTATGTCTTTATGTATCAGTTTTATATTTGATCCTCGTTTACGGGAAAACCCTTTTTAGGTTTGAATTATTTTACATTTTTTATTCCGTAGGTTAAAAATTTCAGACCAGAAATCTGAAAAACTTGTGATTGAGTATTACTACTGATGCGTTTAAGGTTTAATTCTAGAAAAACATAAATATTTGAATAATCAAATTGCATAATATCAGATGATTGAATTGAATTTATTTATCATTGAATAATGTTTTATTTCAAATCTAAAAATAGAGATCCACTCTGTATGCCCATAAAATCAATACATTCAGCGAATTTTGCAAAAGTTAACGCATCACTAGTAATTGAGTATTATAAATTACGGTTTTCTTAAGAATGCAATTAATTGAATTACTATAGTTTAACCAAATTCAGAATGATCTATAATTTTCATTATGTTAAATATAAAATTCTAAACATTAGACATTTTATTAATTGGAAACATATCTTGATTTTGGCGGAATCCGACTGGAAGATGATATCCTGGTGACTGAAACGGGTTGCGAAATCATTGGTGACCGCATTCCGATTACTCCTGACGAAGTGGAAGATGTGATGAGCTAAATGGCAGTTTTACCTGTTTATCGTTTAGTTTGGGCAATAGATATTTCATCGAGCAATGGTATAAAACCTGCCATAATCGAATAGTTTTGAAGAATGTGCTTTTCGCCCAATTCAAATTTCAGTTCCTGATTGTATACATCTCTCATAGTTCCGCCAGATTCACGAATGATGAGCCAGGGTGCGGCAATATCCCAGATTTTTGTACACATGTTGATGCTGCCGCCCATACTGCCATCAGCAACCATCATTAAATCGACCAGTGAATTCGTACATCGAACATTTCTGGCATTCATAATTAAAAGTTGATATAAATTCATCCCACAATTCAGAAATCCGACATCTTCGGTATAGTCAATCGCAAATCCGACCAACGAGTCCCGAAGAACTGCATGTTCAATTTTCAGGCTTATCCCATTCAAAGAAGCTCCCTTTCCTGATTCGGCAAAGTAAAGGAGATCATCCATCGGCAGGTATGCACCAGCCAAAATGGGCAAATCATTTTCAAAAAAAGCAATCAAAACGCCGAACCAGGGAATTCCTGCCGCAAAATTCGAAGTGCCATCCAACGGATCAATGACCCAGGTAAATCGGGACCCATGATCGGTTAACCCACTTTCTTCGGTAAGTATGTTATGGGTGGGAAATTCCCGGCGGATAGCATCCGAAATAATTTGATCGCAGCGCAAATCGACTTCGGTCACGACACTACTGATCGACTCCTTTATATCAATCGAATGAGTCTTTCTAAAACTCTCCTTTTGGACTTGGCCTGCCTCCCTTAAAATCCGGAACAATAACTCTTTCATAATTCATATTTTTGTGCTATCAGGCCAACGGAACGGAACCGTATAAATCCTGAACTCCTCTATCTCAATTTAAAACAACCACTTCATTTCCACCCGAATAGTTCAGGTTCAAAACTCCACCTTTGTCAAGTGCTTTCCAAACATAGCCCTCAGCTTCAGGATTGACCATTTCTTTGAATGTTTTTCCTGAAACAGTTACTGACTTTGGTTTCGAAACTAATCGCAATACCACTTCCGAGTTGTCATCAAAAGTTGTAAACGATATTTTACCCGTTTCGTAGGTAATTTTCTGAATCACAGAACTTGACTTTAGCAAGTGGTTTCCAGCAGGAACCCATTCAGGAACAGCTGCCAATCCTTCCATAAAGTGACGGATAAAATCGACATACCCATCCGAAAACCAAATTTCGTCGCCCCAGTTATGACCCGTTTGTACTACGCCATCGGGCTCGGCCATATACGTAGCGTGGTTAAAATTCCGGAATGCTTCTTCTTTAAACCATTCATCGCCCGAATATTCGTACCACATTGCACAAATCGATGCATACCGCGAGGTGTGGCTGCCCATCGGCATGTAGCAACCGGTTTGTTCGTTTATGGCATTCATGCCGGGCTCAGCGAAGGTGTTTTTCACCCACCAGATCAGGCCGGGCACAGTTGTGGAAATATTTGGATCGTTTGCAGGATTTTTTAACAGGAAACGCGCAAACTCCATGGGACTGTTGTTTACCCGGTTCAGGTTGATCTCGTCGATACGGATATCTTCGAAATAGCCTTTCCAGATGGATGTTTTGATGGGGCTTTCGGACGAATATAGCCAGTACCAAACTAATTTTGAAGTATTCAGGTATTTCTCAGCTTTTTCCCCGGAAAGGTTTATGCGTTCTTTGATTCGGTAAAGTTCTTCCAAAAGCCTCAGGTTTTCAACCACATGTGAAGTATATTCTTCCGTGATTTGGCCCGTTTCGGCTTTTACCCTGAAAGGCCATGGCGAGGTCAAAACCAGTTTCTTCCATTCTATTCCGCTCTTTCCGTGAACCCCTTTTCGCACGTGTTTTGCAAGCGCATCGGCACATTGGATAGCCGCTTCAAGGTATTTCTTTTCATTGGTAATTTGATAAAATTTCAGGTAGGCGATTCCCATTTCACCAATTTTATCTACTTCAAGCACAAACGAGCCATCGCCTCTTCCAATATTTTCAGCAGTTTGGGCTGTGTCGAATTTCGAAGCGCCGTCGTAAATAATATCTCCCGCTTCGGAACTTGCATATGGAACCGAAGCCCATTCCCAATTTGAAGGAGTTGTTCCGTATTTTAACTGATGATCGAGGGCTTTCCGGGTTATTCCAATCATCGATTCATCGCCTGAGAAATTTCGCCAGTCGATGGCCATACTTTGCACCATTTGCGCGTTGACAACAATTGGATTGTGAGGCCAGGTTGATCCAACAAAACCGCCCTTCCCATCGCGATACATCGAACAATGCGTAATGTACAAAGGCAAGTTGTTGGTTTTGCTGTTCGGACAGTTTTTCCAGAAATCAACCGCCAGTTGAACGGCTTTAACGTAGCCCGCGCCCGGGTTTTCGGGATTGTAACGCGAAAGCAATTTCCCCGATTTATCGAGTATAACTTTTGCCCCACACATGGAATCAACCTTGTATTGAGCTGAACTTGAAACGAATGAGACAATCAACAAAAACCCAAAAAGAAATTTTAAAGACATGGATATTAAATTTAAAAATTAGTTAAAATGCAAGAATGAATTTTGCAAACACAAGATATCAGCAACAATTTTAAATGTCAAAACTGGGGATAGCCATGTATTCGCCTCCTTTAAGCGCCGATTGATGTGCGACAATTCCAGGGGCTGTATAGGCAATCGACTCATAAATATCAACCAAAGGTTTGCGGCTATTCACCAACGAATCAATGAATTCGTGTGTAATGAAGGTATGGGATCCATCGTGGCCGCTATCGTGTCGTAATGGCTCGGGCAGCATGTCGGTCTTCCACCAACGGGGCGACACGAATGCTTCTTTGATGGGTTCCTGTACAATAAATCCGCCTTCATCTTTTCCAGTCCTTTCAGATGCCTTGACAACAATCTCGCCCATCCCGTTTTGATCGTCTGAATAATAGCTCATTTTGTCACCATGCCATTCGGCTCGTTCGGTTCCCATCAATGCACCTTTGCGGAATATCTGAACCCTGAAAGCCGTATTTAGGTTGGTCTTGAAAAAGGCGGTTTCGTTCCAAAACGGATTATTATAGACATTATTTTTGAGTAAAAAATCATCATCGCCCCACCCAAGGCAGCTAACATGGGTACACCTTTCACCAGTCACACTGATCAGGAACGAAGTTGCATGTGTGGGATAATTCATTGGCGGCTGACCTTGCCTCCAGGTCGGTTTGTGATTTTTGTCAAACCAGAGATTCGAAATGCCGGGATGGTAATATTCTGCTTCGGCACTAAATATTTTACCAAAAAGACCTTCCTGGTACCATTTTTTAGCTTGAATGGCATTTTGACGAAACACACTCGTTTCTGCCATCATATAGGTTAGGCCAGTACTTTTTACGGTTTGTAAGATTGCAGAACATTCATCGAGGGTCATGGCGACCGGAACTGTACACAGCACATGTTTGCCCGCTTTAAGTGAGTCTATCACATGCCTGGCATGGTCGGGAACAGGCGTTGCGATGAACACTGCTTCGATCCTGGGATCGGTGAGCAACTTTTCCAGCGACTCGTAACTTTTGGCACATTTATACACATTCATTAGCCGCTCGCGCCGGTCTTGCCTTAAATCACTGACTGCTTCAACCGTACAGTTGGGATGTTCGTGAAAATAAAAATCGGTCCCAAATCCGCCACCAACAATACCTAAGCGAATTTTTCGGGTACTGGTCTGCTCTCCGGCAAATGCAAAACGTGACGAGAGTGTTAAGGCAGTTGCCCCGAGGCCTGCCATGCCGATAAATTTCCGTCTGTCTAAAGAAGGTGATGTTGATTTTATCTGATTTGTTACCATAACTACTTTATTGAGTGTTGATTTTGAAACTAAATTCATGAAAATAAAAAGTCTATTTTAAAGCTCCCGTAAAACGGGCTGTTGAAGGATCGGTTGCACCATAAGCTACTTTTGTTTTTTGATCAAAATAAATAATCGCCGGATGGCCAATAAATACTTTGTTTTGATCCAGAACAACTGAATGACCCATTTCTTTTAAACTTAGCCAATCTTCAATACTTAAACCCTCGCGGATAGCCAGCGTGCGCTTTTCGGGCAACGCTTTGTTCCTGTCGCTCGATGGTTCAAAAGAGCCTTGGTATAGGTTGGTGTTGAAGCGTGGAAGGGTAACTGCATCATACGGTTTTATGCCAAATTCGGCGATGGCAAGAAAAAAATTAAGCTGGTTTTGATCCTGTGTATCGCCCCCCTCGCAACTCAAAGCCATAACCGGTTTCCCATCTTTGAGGACAATCGTTGGCGAAAGCGTCACCCGTGGACGTTTGCCCGGTTCGATGCAATTGGGATGGCCTTTCAAGGTATTAAAACTTTTAAGCCTTGTCCCGTGGGTAACGCCGGTGCTTCCGCCTGCGCCTGCATCACTGCCCCATCCGCTGGGCGAAGAAGCAACCATATTGCCCCATTGGTCGATCACACTGCAATTCGTAGTACCTCCCATAACTCTCAAATAGTCACCTTTCCCCAATAGCGCTTTCATATTTACCGGGTCGCCGGGCCTGCACTCATCGGATGCCTTCCGGAGGTCAATAAGTGGGTATCGCAGATTTGTATATTCATCGGAGAGCAGATTTTTTAAAGGGACTTTTACGAATAACGGATCACCATAATAGGTATCCCGATCGGCCAGCGAAAGTTTTAGAGCTTCGGTAACCACATGGATGTATTGCGGTGAGAGATAGCCTGAACTTTTCAGATCGAAGTTTTCAATGAGTCGCAGCGCTTGCAGCATCACCGGGCCCTGTGTCCAGGTGTCGGCTTTATAAACTGAATAACCTTTGTAATCGACGGTTACTGCATCCTCTACCTCAGTAACATGGTTGGCAAGATCTGCTTTTGTGAAGAACGAACCGGTGGCTTTGTACCAAACGTCCAACGAATCGGCAATATCGCCCCGGTAAAAGCGGTCGGCAACAGCCTGAAGTTTTTGTTTTCTGTTTCCTGAAGACTTTTGCTCAGCTTCAACCAATTTCCTGAAGGTTTTGGCAAGGCTCGAATACCAGGTGGTATCGGCTGAAACTGCCGACAACGAATACGGAATGGCTGAAGATACAATTTTCCCGCTTTCAAGTAATTTCAGTGTTGGGGCAACTGTCTGGGCAAAACTCAGGTTACCATACAATTGCAGCGCTTTGACGCATACATCCAAAACGGCGGGAACCAATGCAGCCTTAATGCTGCTTGCGGGAATTCCATTGTCCATGTACCACGCAATGCCCTCTTTGCTAAGGGGTGCCTCGCCAAGTCCTGAGAGTACTTGCACTTTTTGCATTTTTGCATCGTAAAACATGAATATGACCTCGCCGCCAATATTAAACCGGGGAAAATCCACCACTGTTTCGGCCAGAATGACAGCCACAGCAGCATCGGCCGCAGTACCTCCCATTTTGAGCATGTCGAGGCCAGCCTGAACAGGTGCTTTCTCGCTCGCGGCCACAATCCCGTTTTTTCCCTCGCTTTGGTAAGAAAGTACTTGCGAGGACAATACAAATGGCATCAATCCAAGAATTCCAAAAAAAAGATATTTTATCATGACAATTATTTAAGTGTGGTAATTGTTGAAATACTATTCGCCGGAAGCAGTATCCGAACTTTTTTGTTTTCTACTTTTGTGCTTTCTTCTAAATTACAATTGATCGTTTTTTCTGTGACATAATGTTTGACGTTTTTTGACAATGCGCCATTGTTAATGTCATCCAGATTAATTGTCATATCAATGTTTGATTCGATCCCATTCATGATAACAACCGTAAAATCATTGCCTTCGGGCGAGACAAAGGCCTGTATCCGGATGTGACGGAATGAGTCGTGCCATGTTTTATAAACATCGAATTCTTTGGGTTGCGGTGTTTCAACCTCAATCATTTTCCAACCCGGTTTCACGAACTTATAGACCTGTTTGGCTGCGAAATAACGCTTTTTAGGGGTGTATTTCCAATTTACGGTATCAGTCTTCAACAGCCCATACACACACCAGGCTGTATCGTGTTCATGGAAGTTATCAAATGCATCCCATGCAAGGGCTGCATTGAATCCATCGCGAAAACTTTTCATTAACCTGCGAGTCGAACGCCAGGCAAATTCATATTCAATTTCACCGGTTTGATCCAGATCACCATATTCAGTCATCCAGACTGATGCGTTTTTGAAAGGGCTGCTTTTTATTTTATCCGAAAACTTAGCGTAATCGGTCATCGCACCAAACCATGCTTCGTTTTCCCCAATATCGCCATTTCCGTAGGTATGTGACCCAAAGGCATGAATACGATTCACATATGAAGAATCTGAAAGTACGGCTTCCAGCTTATCTAACTTCGGACCTGCATCATCAACAGCAATTATATTAATATCAGCCAAGCCATGAGCATCAAGCTTTTTCAGTATTGAACGAGTAGCAATAAGCATATTGTTTCCATCTATTTTTGGTCCTTCAGGAAATCCAAGATCAGTTTCGTTAAAAGGTGCCAGAAGACTGAATTTTAACCCTTCTTTTTCCCTTGCCCATAATAACATGGTAATAACCATTTCTGCATATCCGTCAAAATCAGCCAATGTGTTCGGTTCTCTGGATTTTCCTAATCCGGGATGAATCCGACCGCTGACATTAAAAATGGGTTCGATACCTTTTTTGTTCAGATAACGGAATGTTCCCCATGCATCAAGAAAAACCTTTGATTTATAAGCACTATCAAGGTAAGATTCAGTCCAGGTTCCGTTGGATTGCCGTTTTCCCGGATCCAGCCAATTGGCCAGACCGGTGCAGTCAAACCTGAATAGTGTTGCGCCCAGATCGTCCACCAGCATATCGATGGCAGGTTTTAGCTTTCCATTGTTCCATTGGGCAGGAGTAATATTTACTCCAAAACCATCCACTTTCAAGCTTGATTTTGAAAAATTCAACTTGACCTCTTTTTTTAGAGGATTTTCCTGATTTTGCGAAAAGCAAATTAAGTGAACAGCTAAAATAACTGTCATCGTTAGTAATACTTTTTGTAATAACCCGCGTGTTTTCATCTTTAAAATTTCAAGTATAATTTGATTTAGAGTTTGGAATGGGTTTTATAATGAAGGCTGTCTATTGGTTAAGCTCCAGACATCCTTCATTGTTTTCAGTTAAAATAGGACAAAACTAATAACCCGGGTTTTGAACCAGCATGTCATTCTTATTCATCTCATCCCTCATGATTGGGAAGAAATATGACTTATCATCCCATTTACGGGTTTGATGCACTTTAGGTGTAATGGTCGGAACAGTGGCAGTCGTATTGTCCGGGTTGAGTTTATAGCGAACATCCACTGCAGTTAAATCAATATATGTTTCTGGCCCCAGAACCCAACGGCGGACATCATAAAACCTTTTATCCTCCATGTAAAGTTCAATACGTCGTTCCTGACGGTAACGATCGCGAAGCGCTGCTCCCGATTCAGTAATTACGGGCATTGCAGCCCTTTTCCGGATCATATTGATATAGGTACGGGCTTCGGCATCCTGTCCCAGTTCAATACATGCTTCTGCATAATTGAGCAGGATTTCGGTATACCTGAAGTAACGCCAGGGGACTTTCATCCCTGAAAACTGCCCGTCGACCGAAGGATCTATAAATTTCCGGAGATAGTAGCCCATATAACCTCCATTGAAACCCTCAATCGGACTATTTCGGGTGTCAAGTCCGGGTACTTCAACCATTGAATTTGTTGCATTGTCCCAGGTTTCCCATGTGCCAACCTGAATGACACCAACTGGATCCATAATGGCTACATCCGGAGGGCGAGGCCGCCATTTAACGCCTTCGTAAAAAACTGAAGAATAAAACCGGGGGTCGCGGTTCTCATAAGGCAAAGCAGCTTGGGCAGGGTTGGCCCAGCTAAACTTGCTTCCATCAGTCATTTCATAAGCGTCAACAGCATTGCCCGAAGGTGCATTCTGTCCCCATAAATGAAAACCATTGGGGCCAGAAACCAGCGCCAGGTTATTCCCGTAATTATCATCCCAGAAAGAAGTTCCTCCTTCCTTAGGAATAAAGAACTTCACGTAAATATCTTCTGTCGTTCTATCTGCAATAAACAGGTCGATAAAGTTTTGAGTAGCCTCAGCACCCGTTGCAGGTTCGGGCTTATATAAACTGTATAAATTCAAATCCATCACTGCCTTTGTTGCATTTTTAGCAGCAGTCCAACGCTCCTGTGCTGTACCGCTGGTATAACCCAACAGTGCAGGATTTGCAAAACCTGAAAATTTTGGATTATTGTTGTGCAGTTCGCTGGCAGCATAGATTAAAACCTGTGATTTAAGAGCAAGTGCAGCTCCTTTAGTTGCACGGCCATAATTTCCTCCGGTGTTGTCAAGCGGTAGCAAACCGGCAGCCAAATCACATTCTTCCACAATGAATTTGATACAATCCGAATATGTATTCCGGGCAATTTTAAAATCGTCGGTTAGTCCATAAGTGGTTTTAATAATTGGAACTCCACCATACAAATTTACCAACTGAGTATATAAGAAGGCCCTTAAAAAATGTGCTTCACCGGTAAGCCGGTCTTTTAGTGTTTTACCATCAATCAGTACGTCATTAAATTTCCCCTGATCAACCTTTTCAAAAAACACATTACATTTCCGGATGCTCCTGTAATTACTTGCCCAATCTTCATATCTCCAACCCTGAAGATCATCTGAAGTTTGTAAGGAGTTGTTAAATTCAAGAAAACCGTACCACATATCATGAGCTTCATCAACAAACTCACCTTTCATTACCCCATTCGAACCTACAAACGGGTGTCTCACACTGCCATATACACCATTGATATAACTTTCTATCAATGTCGGATCCTGAAAAACATCCAGTTCAGATAATTCATCGGTTGGTTTTTGATCGAGAAAGTCCTGATTGCACGAAACCATTAAAAATAGACTCAATATACTAATCAGGAATACTTTAGAAATAAATATTTTTTTCATTTTTTTCAGTTGTTAAAAGGTTAAAGAAAAACCTAAATTAAATACCTTAAGAGGAGGGTATCCTTCGAAATTGTTCATCTCAGGATCGTAGTTCTCCAGATTATCGAAGGTGAGTAAGTTTGTTCCGCTGAAATAGACTTTTAATGCTTTTATTCCCAATTTGCTATTAAAGGTAGACGGAACATTGTATCCAATTTCTAAATTCTTAAGTCTCAAATAATCAGAACTCCTAAGCCAATACGTATTATTTGCATTATAGCCCGTCATCCAATATTCTTCGGTAAAATTCCAGGCTCTTGGTTTTGAGGCATTAATGTTATCAGGTGTCCAACGGCCATCAGCATCTTCCTGAATATAATTTCCAAACAAGCCTGAATTACTATAATGGAATTGAACTGCCCCCATTGCGCCCTGGAAAAGAATGGTGGTATAAAAATTTTTATACGACAAGTTAATATTCAAGCCTCCGGTAAATGTCGGCATATCAGTTTTTTCGCTTCTAACCTGATCTCGTGCATCAATTAATTCATCCTTGTTCACATCTTCAAAGATGATATCGCCTGGTCGTGCATTATCCCAATGAGGGTAGGCATCTACAGCAGCCTGATCTTTAAAAATTCCGATGGCCTGATAGAACAAATTGGCATTCATTGGCCGACCGGTTGATTGCTGATATTCAGGAACTCCCGGAGTTTCGTCCCAGAATTTAATCTCGTTTTTCTGAAATGCTCCATTGACAGATACATTGTAGCTAAAGTCACCTGTTTTATTACTGTAACCCAAATCAAATTCGAATCCCTTGTTCAATACTTCGCCAATATTCTCACGAGGCAATTCCAAGCCGGTAGTTGCAGGTACTGAAGCATTTCGCCACCACAAAATATTGGTTCGAAGGTTATAGAAGTAATCGAAAGAGAAAGACAATTTGTCGTTCAGCAAAAGTGCATCAAAGCCAATATTGGTTTGATTGGCCACTTCCCAGGTAACATTCTCATTGGGAATCCGGAGTTCATCCAAACTTTTATTTTCAACATTTTGATTGAAAATATAAGAGTGGCCAAATCCATAACTTGAAAGGTACTGATAGGGTTCGATGCGGTCGTTACCTGTTTGGCCCCATGATCCGCGCACTTTGAAATAATTAATTGCGCTTAGATTTTCTTTCCAGAAATCTTCTTCTGAAGCTCGCCAACCTAAAGAAACTCCAGGAAAAAACCCAAACCGGCTATCGGCTGGAAATATATATGAACCATCGTATCTCCATACAAATTCAGCCATATACTTTTGCTTGTAATTGTAATTTACACGGCCAAAATAATTTAACCGGGCGCTAGTGCCTGATGATCCGTTATTATCTTTCTCCAAATCGCCACCTGCGAATAACTCCTGAGAAACTGTGCTCATGTAATACCTGCGCGATGCCCAGAAATTCATCGACGAACCTTTAATTCGCTCAACTCCTGCCAAAAATTTAAAATTATGAACCGCATCAAAACTGCGTTCATAATTTAATAAGCCATTCAAAGTAGTGCGGTGTCCGTCTGCCATGCTTTGTCTAAGTCTGGGTTCGGGAAGTCCTCTTAAACCGGCAACAAGCACAGGAATATTATTTTCATCGTAGGTTTGCCGATCCCAGGAATATAGGGTCCATGGTGTTTCCCATAATTTCTGGTTCTGTAGACTTTTATCTAAGGAAGCATTTCCGGTTACGCTAAGTCCTTTCACCCAGGGAATAGTAACATCTAATTTGATATTACTCTCCATGATATAACGTATGTCCTTATCATATCCGGTATCACTGGTGGCCATAACAACAGGGTTTTCGCCACGTTCAATATCAGGCCCTGGCAATCCGTTGGGCCAATAGGCAGGCATGGTTGGATAGGACTTCATGGCAGACCCGAATATGGTATTCGCACTTCGGGTTGGATAGTTCCTGTTTTCCTGTCGCCCGGACAAGTCTATGTTCAGTTTTATATTCTTGGAAATTTTTCCGTCAATATTACTTCGGAAATCGGCCTGAGAATAATTGGTGGCACTTTTTTTATAGTTGCCATCCTGGTATTTATAACCCGCAGAAAAGAAATATTTTAACTTTTCGGTTCCTCCTGATAATGTAAAAGACAAATTATTTTGTTTCGACAAGGTTTTATAGGTTTCCGAAAACCAGTCGGTATTTGGATATCCCCAGGGATCGGAACCATCTTTGTATTTCTGAATTTCATCGGGAGAGTATTTTGCAGGTCGATTTCGATATAAATTGACCTCATTAACCATCTGTGCATAGGTTGCTGCATCGGCCATTTTAGGCAGAACGGTAGGAGTACTCCATCCTTGATTCAGGGAAAAAGATATTTTAGGGGTTCCTTCTTTACCACGTTTGGTGGTAACCAAAATAACACCGTTAGCTGCCTGCGCCCCATAAATAGCGGCAGAAGCGTCTTTTAATATGGTAATACTTTCAATATCAACCGAATTTATACCACTCAGACTTCTATTTGAGATACCATCAACGACGACCAAAGGAGAATTATCGCCGAGCGTATTTGATCCCCTGATCTGTAATGTGGCTCCATCATATCCAGGTTCTCCTGAACGGTTCACCACGACCAATCCGGGTAATTTACCAGCCAATGAATTGGTTACATTGATCGTTGGAACTGATTGTAACTCATTCCCTTCAAGTGTGCTGATTGAGCCTGTTACTGTTGCTTTTGTTGAAGTTCCGTAACCTATAACCACAACTTCTTTCAAATTTTTAATATCGGGGATAAGGTTAAAATCCACAACTGTTCTGCCTGCTATTTCGACCCGTTCGGTATTATACCCTACAAACGAAAAAAGGAGCACAGCAGAAGTTGAAGGTACATCTAACGTATATTTTCCTGAAACATCTGTTATGGTGCCCAATGTTGTTCCTTCTAAGGAAACATTCACTCCTGGTAAGGGTTCGCCAGAGATTCCATCGGTGATGGTTCCAGAGACTTTTTGATTCTGGGCCATTAAACCAGTAGGAGTAATAACAATTAAATTATTGTCCAGCACTTTGTAGGTTACACGGGTTTTATCGAAAAGTTGAGTTAGTATTTCTTCAACTTTTTGATTCTTCAGATCAACACTCACCAGACGGTTAACATCGCTTAGTTCGTCGTTATAAAAGAACTGGAATTCGCTCTGCGTTTCAATGGTTTTAAAAACTTCTTTAACACTTACATTTTGTAATGTAAGGTCAAATAATTTTGCTTGGGAATTTACACTCGCCGAAACCTGAAGTGTAAATAACAAAAAGCTTACTAGCGTAAGTTTTAAGGCAAGTAGTTTATATCTCCTTTTATTGTTTTGGAGATAGCATGAAAAAGAATTAGTTTTTTTCATAAATTTGAAAGTTTTAATTTTTTATTAACCACTGCGGATTTTTTTCAAGAGACTCCACAGAATAAATTTAAAATTGCAGATCGAAGAATTTTTATGGTTTTTATTATTTCATAGGCTTAAGTAGTTTAATTAGTTTGACTTTAGTAGTAACTTAGAATTATTTGTGATAGTAGACAAGATTTATTTTATAGAACTCTAACTTTTATCCCTGTTAGGAGTTACATTTTTTCGTATTAAATCCAAAATTCTTCTAATGAATTGTATAACCTTATATACTTATCAGAATATATTCTTTAGAAGCCGATGAAGCTAGGTTACTGAGCGCATCTAACAAGACGCCCTTAATTGAAGGTAGTCCCAACATCAATGCCAATAGTATATTCAAGATCTTTCTTGTTCATATTTTTTTATGTCTATCAATTAGCCCATATTCAGATAAAGCATCACCCGGACTTTTACCTTTTTTTTTTGCAACATCGCACAGAGCATTCTGAAAAGAAAATGGATCTTTAACCTGAATAGCATTTCGACCAAAGACTACTCCTTTAGCTCCATTCTGTATTTCTTCAGCGGCCAATTCAAGTGCTTGAATCTGTTTTGGAGTTTTCTCAGTGCCTAAACCAAAAATTGGAATCGGACAGCTCTCGGTAACTTTTTTAAAATCGTAAGTATAAAAGTTTTTATCATATCGCAACCTATCTCACTAAGAATGCAACAACTTTTAAAAACTTGTTCATGCAGCTTTTCTTTTGAAATAGTGTTGCAGTGTGTTGGGAAATATTCACCAACAACAGGAATTCCATATTTTGTGGCCTCATTTACCAATCTGCTATAAACTTCCACATTTCGGGTATCCGTTTCTT
>JAIFLU010000178.1 GCA_020048915.1 Bacteroidota bacterium
TTTCAATAGCTTTTTTTGCTTCCTTTAATGACTTTAAAGGGTCTTCAATAACAATTTTATACCAATTAATTGTTAATTGTTCTATTTCAGAAGATTTAAGTGGAGCAATGACATAATAAGAACAATATCCTGATAAAGACAACGACCATTGCGCTTCACGGATACCATGCTCACGGGAGGTGATAATAAACCCAATGTTCGGATAAACTTCAAAAAAAGTTTTTAATTGTTCAGTGAATTGCTTTCTGATACCATCACTTTTAATTTCATCCAACCCATCAATAAGCAAAAATGCACTACCATCTTCCAATGCTTTTAAGACTAAATATTCAAATTGTTTCCGAATGTTGGGAATTTCTGCCCGATCCGGGATACTTTTTATAATTTCAATAATTGGATTAGTGATTTTCTTCTCAAATTCTCTGCAACGAATAAAAATTGGAAAACGAGGTTCGTTTATCTTTGTGTTAAAAACTTGTTTCCCTAGTTCTGGAAATGCACATGATAAAGCAAAGCTTATGAGCAAGGTTGATTTTCCACCTCCCGGATTTGAAAAAACTGCCAAGTGCTTCTTTTTTAATAAAGCCTCGTCTATATTAGTTCTTATATTAAATCTCGAATAATTATAATAACGACCATGCATCCCAAAATCCATTAATATAGGATAATAATTTTCTAATTCAATTAATGATAAGGGAACAAAAGAATTCTCCATTATTTCTATTACAGATTGAGTTTTCCTTTTAGAAGGTATAAATTCAAATAATATCTTTCTACTTTCATTTTCCAGATATTTGAAATATTGATTTTTAGCGTCTTCAACTTTATCTTCTATTTCTATTTTCCCTAGTTTTTTATTTTGAATTGTAATACCCATTGCCATATCATAAAACAATGATTCTATTTGAGGTTTAACATATTTTCCTTCCCAATTAGACTCATTATATGCCTTAAAAAAATCATCAACAACTGAAGTCAGTTTAATATGAAAATCTTCAATTTCTGATGTGTAAGCCGGATCATCGTGAACGGAAATATTACCTTTTAATCTTATCTTTTCTATATTATCTATTACATTATCAGGTAGTAATTTGAAATATTCAACGATATCTATATAGGTTCTCAAAACAAATTTTCTGTGATATTGTCTTGTAAAAACCCCCTGATCCTGAAATCGGTCAAAATCGTCCGTATTAAACTCTGTGATTTTAAGGCAATCCACAATTTTCGCAATTGCAATATGTTCAACACATTGTCTGGCCAAATGCATTGGATCGAACCCAGTTAATTTTGTTTTTGTCCAATTTATATAGGAATCAATGATTTTTCTCTTTTCTTGTATAAAAAGTTTACTCACTGTATCTAAAATCTCGATTTTCCAAAGATTGATTAGCTCTGATGATATTTTATATTTTAAACCTAATTCTCTTATAGAAATTTCAGTATTTAATAGTTCAATAACCACTTTAGATTTAAAGTCAGGCTTATGATTACTTTGAAATATTTTTGCCATGGAATGTGGAGTTAGGATCCAAATTTTACATAATTAACTTTTCTTAATTCTCTTTAAGATTTTATTAATTGTGTATACTAAGATAGAGCTAGTTCACAAGGTTTTATGAAGAAATGCCTAATCGAGAGGTTTGGTTACCTGAATCTTCCCAGAAGGAAGGTTCAGAAATGAACCTTCCATCGCTGAGAAATACGAAACAATATCCAGTTTCTATAGGGGTTTCTGAAGAGTTTAACTGGGATGTACTGTGAGTTGGAAAAGCCTTTGGGAAAAGGATTGTTCCATTCCTAACATCTTAGCCTGTTCAGTTTGGGCAAAAAAACTCTTATTTTTATACAAGGAAGCAGATCATTCTGTTTCCTTTTTTATTATCCGGAACACATAAATTTTTCATTATTTCAATCTGTATTCAATAACTTTTCCTTTTTTTAACCAGTTTCATTAAACCATATTATTTTGGTTAATAAGTAAAATTCTATACCTTTGACATTGAATACTTAATTAGGAGCTATTAAAAATTATTAGAAAATTTTTCTATCATTCGTTTGAGCAAGTTTTCGGCTGTTTGAAATGCTAAAAAACAGGCTCTCAACTAAAAATTAGATAGAAAAATTATGATAGCAATCTTTTGTATTCAAATGATTCCTTCATTTCGGGTCTTTTCTCCGAAATATTTCTTATTTATATTCCTTAAAAGAAGCCGGCCACCTCCACATGTGAAAGCTGGGTCTAATGTTGAATTTTCGTAAAGAGGTTCTACCTGTTAAACGTCTTTTCAACGTATTCCCTCATGTATTTATTCTATCCCTATGGACAATCTATTCCCATTTTATGTGATTTTTAACGTATTTATCCATGCAAAACATGGGCAAAGAAGAGAAAAAAGATATACTCGATGCACTAGAACATTATATAACAAATATAGTGGATGGGAGAATCGCATACTACAGTAAGAAGAATAGACATAACGTTGATCACGAAGAGGTTTCTTTGCCATTTTCCCAACCAATAAATCTTGTATTACCATTGGGATGGCATCCCGATAAAATTGAAAAACTTAAAATATTTCATCACTATTTACGGTGTTTTGGAATTATTATTTGCGAATATTCTGAATTTGAAACTCACTTTATCGGTTCAGGTAAGGGGAAAATATTATGGATAGGAACTCAAACGGAGCTTATGTTTCTAATTTCAGAATTGATATATCCACTAAAACTAATACCTCCTCCTGCAAAAAACAATCTAAACATCATTATTTCTGATCATTTTCGAGATCTGGAAGGAGACTTTAATCCAGAAGTTTTAAAAGTATCAAAATCCAAAGGAGTAGGTAAGAAAGATAGACTTAATATCCTAAATGAAATTATTGGTGCTTTGAATAATCAAACAGTTAACGGTTAGTTAACCGCTCAAATAATAATTCATTGTAACCTGCCGGTTGCAAACCTCCTGCACACATCTTCCGTCCTTTGCTTTGAAATAAGTCACCAACTTAAAAATTCAAAGCATGAAATCAATAAAAAAACTTAATCAATTAGAGAAGGAGTTCGACTACTTCGACTACCTCGTAACTGTCCAGGAGACACCTTATCACAGAGGGGTAATAGAACATATTGGACGAAGAATAAAAGTCATTAAGAGAATTAAAACTAAAAATTCTTCGGATTCCATAATATCTGAAAGAGCAACAAGGATTTTGAGAAAATACGAAACACTTAAAGAGAGGTATTATTCCATTCATCCCAAGAAATAACAATTATATTATGGAACTCCTTTCAATAGACTATATCAACGAACAATACCTCCTATATGAAGACTCTAGGAGTATAAAGAAATGGCTTACGGAAAAAGGTATTTCAATCACAAAGCTGGGTAAAAAGTATTTTGTCCAAAAGGACGAATTTGAAAATACGATTCAAAGCATTGTGGCCAGAGATACAACGATTAAAGGAGTTCCAGGAAAATGCAAATTAGACGATAAGGAAAAAGATATCTATTCTCACTTGATTCAAAAATTAACAGAGTTATAATTCCTCAGTATGGATAAACCGCTATACATACCACCATCAAAAAGAACAACCGGATTAAAAATCTGGTGTTCGGTATGTCGAACAGACGTTAGCGGAACATGTCATCAATCAGGGAACTCATTAAAGAAATGTAAAAATGGTTGGGCACATTCATTCAGAGTTTCAGGGTACAAAAAGGGAAGTAAAGAAAGGGTTGTAATTAAGCTTAAAACAAGAAACCTTGAAGAAGCCAGGCGTGAAGCAATAAATATAATGGCTGCAATAAAAACAGAATCTGAAGTAAGGGTATTGGAAAATAAAGACAAGAAGCCAGAAGTAAAACCCCAATTAACTATGATGGAAGCTATGACCATGTATCTTGCCCATTTATCAGGAGAACGAGGACCTGCCCACACATTGAAAGTTAGAACGGGAAATCATGTCAAGGATATTGAAAGAACTATGATTCTGTTCGCCAAAACTATGAAGAAAAACGGATTAAACCCTGAGAAGTTAGATATTTCAGAATCTATTGATCAGGAAACGGTAGGGATCTTCCACGAATTCCTATTGAAAACCAAAAAGTACAGCAACAGGACATACAACCATTATATGGGCAATATGCGTTCTCTATTCAATTATCTTAACAAACAGGAAGGAATGGATATTAAAAATCCCTTTAATACTGTGCAAAAGAGAAAAGCAGTAACCAATATTAAAACCATAGAACCCGAAGAATTTAAAAAACTACTTGATGTTATTTCACTTGAACAGGGAGAACAAATACTAAAAACAGGAGAAAAGAAAAATCATTATCATCCATTTTTAAAAGATGCATTTAAATTAGGGTTACTCACAGGACTACGCAGAGAAGAGCTTGTTTCCATGCGGTATTGCGACATTGAAGAAGATGGTAACGGACAAGCGGTCGTGATCGCTTCAGACAACCTGAAGCGCAACAGAATTATGAATGCGAACGAAACCGGAGATATAAAACTCACACCTGTTCCTGTAACACCACAACTTAGAAGACTACTCTTGGAAATGGGATATCAGGAAAATAAAAATAGTGATAAATATATTCTTGCACCTGAGAGTAATATTGAAAGAAAAACCCTAATGGACATCATCAGCAAATCTTTCAGTCACTATGGGAAACTATCAGGACTATCAAGCGATATTTCTTTCCGTCATTTAAGAAAAACTTTTGCTACTAAAATGCAAATTGTCCTGGGGGATAACTCTCATTTGGTAACAGGACATGCTACTCAGAAAATACTAACCGACCACTATGTAAACAAGACTGTAATTGCCCGAGTGGCCAGTGATAAAGATATTTTTCCTGAGCTTGATTTAAATGAGGATGAAAAGAAAATTGAAGAAATAAAGAATGTAAGAGAAATGAAAAACAAAGATAAATCATTGGAAAGATGAACATCACAAAGAATATAAACACTTAAAAATAAATAGTATGGAAACAGAAAATGCAATCATTCGAAATCTGGTACGCCCATTTAGTAAAACTATTTTCATAGAATATTCGTCAGCCAAAACCGGACAACATTTTATGACAGTAATGCAAAAAGCCGATGGGAAACGTCGAATCATCGGACGTATATATCGGGCATATGATAAGGAAAACAAAAGGACAACCTACATTGCTGTAGACTGGTCTGGAACTCCAATTTTTCAGGATTATAATGATTTGCCTACTCTAAAAAAGCAATTCGTTAAGTATGGAAAAAACCTGACATTGACCTTGCCCCCAGACCCAAGCAAAGCCATTGAAAAAGATGAAGAACTAGAAAGAGAGAGTGAAATCGGGGAAATCAGAAAAAGAATAACGGATAAGGAACAAGTGAAGGGAATGGAGAGATAAATAAATGTAAAAACAAATATAATGGCGACAAAAGATATAAATGAGTTTGAGCTAGGTTTTCATATGTCAAGTACCATTGAATATCCGGTTATTGTCAATCGCAACCTGCCTGACCACTCTATTACACCCATTGGTCGGATTTATCAAAACTTTGGAGATGGAGAAGAACCTGTAATCTACATCTTAGCCGACAATGACGGCAAGGAAATTTGCTCACCAACAACTGATTGGATTACGGCTGAAAACAATTTTGAAATATACGCAAAACAATTAGCCAGAAAAGAAAGGGAAGCAATGTTCATGGAACTTGCAGATAGGGAACAAGAAATAAAAAAGGTAAGGATAAATAAAAAGAAGAAAACCAAACAATTAGAAATATAACTTAAAACCTTAATGATATGAAACCATCAATTTTTCAAAATAATAATATAACTGTAAATCATGAAATAGAAAACATGATTGAAACTGAACACACTAAAATTAAAGCGGTGGCTTATAACGATGGTAAATGTGATGGTATGAAAGAGCCTGCGTTGCCGTTTGCAAATGGAGATAAGCTGATTCATTACATCAGCTTCAAATCGACCTATGAACATTTAGCATTAAAAGTTTTGCAGAAATTACAACCAGCCTCGCAGTTTACTGAAGGAAAAATAGATTCGGATTTGGCCCATAACCAGAATAAACGTTTTACCGATGAAATAGAGAAGTTGCAGAAGCAAACCAACATATTAAAACGAGAATTAGGGCAGTATGATCCAAGTGATATTGCTTCCCGTATCAAAAAATCAACTATTACTGGCATCGGTCTGTTTATTGGTGAATTGGTTTTAAACACTCAAGCTTTTCAAGTAACAGGTGAGAATTTGCTTTCGTCCCTGATTCTTTCCGCTTCAGTTTCCTTAGCAATATGTCTTGGAGCGCATTTCGCAGGAAGAAAATACAAGGATGCTAAAACAAAAATTGAGAAGAGACTTGTCATTATCATCTCAGGTATCGGTATTGCTGTTGTTTCCTCTGTCATTGCTTCCTTAAGAACCATCTTCCTGCAAAAGATTGGAGTGGATGTAAACCCAATCTATTTTACCGTTTTCAATATCGTTTTCTTTATTATTGCAGCCTTTGCCACCTGGTATATGTACCCTACCAATGAAGAAATTGAACAGAACAGAGATCATCTAAAAAAACACAAGTTGATTTTGAAATTTGAAAAAGAAAAGAAACAAAAAGACTTGGAGATGCAGGAACACGAAAAAACAACAAAGAATAAACTCAAAGAATTTTTGCGAACCATAATGTATGCCGAGTATGCCATTGAAAGAATAAAAATACTGTACAAAGAATCAGTTGATACATACAAGGGTGCAAATCGGTTAGGTAGAAAAGACACTCCTGATTATTTGATTGATGAAATACCTGCTCTAGACATTCCCAATGTCAATTTCAAACTAATTATTAATAAATACCAAAATTATGAAAACGACAGTAATTCTGCTTCTTAGTATAGTAATACTAATATCGGCATGCATATCAACTCAAACAAACATTACCGAGGTGGTTGTATTAAGAGACATTACCGAAAAAAACATGGTGCAACCCCAAACAGATGACATTCTAAAACTCTATGACTTTAACAGCAATAATTGGAATGGTGGTATATTCAGGTTTTCGAATATCTCGCAGGTAAGCCTCAATCAAACTGAGCAAACCAATATCAATAGCACCAATCAATGGCTTTCCAATAAATTTCAGAGAGAAGATGAAATCAAACATTTTCAGAAAAACATTACAGAGATAATTGTTAAAGCGGAACAGGTTGATAATGGAAAGGATAATTCATCTATTTATCTTCCCATTGCTAAAGAACTCAATTTGCTCAGTCAAAGCAAATCAGAAAAGAGAATTCTCATTGTTTACAGTGATCTGATGGAAAATACAGATGAATTGTCGTTTTACAGGAAAAATGATTTTGCACTGTTAAAAACAAACCCCGAACTGTTACAAAAAAAATTTGAGAAATTATCTGAGATAGACTCGCTTTCAGGGATTCAAGTCTGGTTTATTTATCAGCCATCCGATCTTGTAAGTGATAAACAATTCAACATCATATCTGAATTTTATCGGAAGTTATTAGAGAGCAAGGGAGCCAAAGTAAGCATATCCGCAAATCTAAACTTTTAAAAAGAGTACATAATGGGAAATGTTTTCATAGAGTTTTTAAAAATCATTGGTAAGTTAATTCTGGTAGTTATTTGGGGAGTTTGCTATTTGGCGGAGCTAATACTGAAACAGACTAATTCATTTCTTCAATCAATTATTAATAAAAAATAACACTACTATGAAAACTATTGAACAAATCATTACAACCATTATAACGATATTGGAATATGTCACTGAATTTATTTCGGGATTGATAGACTCGGGAGGAAAGAAAAAAGGATATAATGCAGATTTTGCATCCGAATCGTCACTTTTATCAAGTTGGAATCAAGGTTTTTGTTTAACCGGCAAAAGAAATTTATCCTTAAAACATTCTTATCAAAACTCAATAGTAATAGGAGGTACCGGTGTCGGAAAATCCTCAGTGGTACTTATTCCCAGCTTATTTTCCATGAAAGGAAGTTTTGCTATTAATGACCCGAGTGGAGAACTCTTTTCCAAAACAGCAGGATATCTGGAACAAAAAGGATATGAAATAAAGGTGTTGAATTTTGCCAAGTCCGAACACTCATCAGGTTATAATCCAATTATGAGAGCGCATAGCTCATCTGATATTCAGAAAGTATCTTCCATGCTTATTGAAAACGCTCTGGGAGGCAAAACAAAAGACCCTTTTTGGAACACTTTAGCAGTTTCTCTGCTTGCAATGCTCATTTCCATTCTTAAAAAACAAGAACCAGAGTTTCAAAATTTGTATAATGTAAGACAACTTCTTACCCGTCTTGGAAGCAATCCCGAATCAGTTGATTCACTTTTCAGTAAGCATGCAGACGAAGTACTTTTTATCGAATACAAATCATTTATCGCTTATGATGAAAAGGTAGTAAGTGGAGTGATTGCGACCTGTAAAGCTGCATTGCAACTCTTTAATGACGAAACAGTAATTAAAGTCACATCATACGATAATATGAATTTGCAGGATTTCCGAAATAGGCCAATAGCCTTGTATATTCAGAACTCTGTGGCAGATCAAAAATATTACAGTATCCTCACTTCGCTTTTCTTTGAACAGTTTTTCTCCTTTGTTCTTTCATGTTTTCCTGAAAAAAATTATCAAGATATTTTTTTCCTGATAGATGAAGCCTCATCGCTTCATCTTCCAACGCTCCCCTTAGCTGTGGCCAATGTTCGCAAACATAGGGCAGGCATTATGCTACTGTTGCAGGATTTCAATCAACTTGTTCATCAATATGGTAAAAACGAAGCAGACGGAATCAAATCCAACTGCTTTGCCAAAATGTATTTTACCGGGACATCGCTTGAAACTTCAAAAGAACTGGAGCAGACGCTTGGGAAATATCAGTATGAAGATGAAGATAAGAAAAAGATCGTTCGCCCATTATTGACCAATGATGAGATAAGAACAATGAAAGAAAACCGCGCCCTCTTGATTTGCGGGCATCATCTGCCGATTATGGCGAAATTAGTTCCGTATTACAAACGGATAACATACCGCAATAATAGTTTAATATCCTCTCCAGAGATTGAATCTCTGACATCTTTTGATTCTGTTCCTATTATTCCTTTTAACCTCAAAACATATGAGCAAGAGAACTAACAGTGGAATGTGGGAATATCTTGAAAACCTTGGCGTTTTGGAAAGGGGAATTGATGTGGAAATTAAAGAGGCTAAAAAAGCATACCGGAAAGAATACCTTTTAAAATATAAGCAGAACCAACGTTCCTGTAAACCAGAATTCACCGTCAGTTTTTCCAATGAAAAAGGGGAATATAACAGGGTAGGACATGCCTCTAAAAGCCATAAAATGACCATTACGGCCTTTATCCGCGCTGCTACGTTAGCATATATATCAAAAACATTCATTACGCCTGAAAGGGGACAAATAGCCCATATTGAACAAATGCTTGCCCAATGTTTGAATGAAATCAAAACTATTATCTGGCAGAAAGAACGCTTCTACTGGCAGAGAGAACAAAAATATGAAGCAATTGAGAAAAGAATCACAAAGTTGGAGGAAGAAATAGAACAATATATCAGGCGACCATTACCAGTAGACGAGTTTGTAAAAAAGGCCATATCAAAAGACCCAACCCTCAAAGAACAAATACTAAGTATTCTCAACTTATCAAATGATAATCAAAATCAAATCTCGTAAAAGACAAAGCTTTAAGCAACTCCTTGAATATATTACAAACAAGGAGAAGAGCTATTTACGGGACATAGAAAAACAAAGTTTTATCATTACCCATAACCTGAAAGGGAAGACTATTAAACAATGGGTGGAGCAATTCAAAATAAACGAAACTTACCGAAAGATTAAAAGAACAGATAGTGTTTATCTCACCCATGAAATACTCTCATGGCATGGAGATGATGCAAAAAATATGACACCAAATAAAATGGAAGCAATGACAAGGGAATACATAGAACTTCGTAATCCAAACGGAATGTATATAGCTGTTCCTCATTTTGATAAAGACCATTATCACGTTCATATATGCGCCTCGGGCATAGAATACAGGACGGGCAAATCATTACGATTAACTAAAACAAACCTTCATAAGTTAAAGAAAGGTATACAGGATTATCAGATTGAAAAGTTTCCAGAACTATCAAAATCAGTAGTACAGCATGGGAAGAAAGAAAAGAACCTTATGACTGATGTGGAGTACCAAATAAAGCAGAGAACTGGAAGAATGACGGATAAGGAACAGGTTATTGTGATATTAAACGATTGCTATACGAAAGCAACTTCAAAAGACAATTTCTTTGAGAATTTAGAAGGATGTGGATTGAAACCATATATTCGAGGCGGAAAGATTTCAGGAATCATTTTTAGTGAAAGAAAATTCCGAATAAAAAGATTGGGTTTTACTGATGAAAGATTGCAGGAACTCGAAAAATATTTTAATCGGTATAAAGAATTAAACAAACTAAGAACAAAATCTAATGAAAAGATTATTAGTCGTAACAGATAACACTATATAGTTAATATGAAAGATCATCAACATAATAAAACAATAGACGTTTATTCGATGGTTACCAATCGTATCATTGAGCATCTTGAGAAAGGCATCATACCTTGGCAAAAACCATGGACTGATGGAGGATTACCAAAGAACCTGATTACTGGGAAACATTATAAAGGAATCAATGTCTGGCTTTTAAATTCACTGGATTATTCGCAAAATTGTTTCCTCACTTTCAAGCAAATAAAGGAATTGGGTGGTTCAGTAAAAAAAGGAGAAAAGGCGCAGGAAGTGATTTTTTGGAAATGGATAGAAAAAGAAAATACAGAAACTAAGGAAATTGAAAAAAGTCCACTTCTTAGATATTATAACGTATTCAATATAGCGCAATGTGAAGAAATTCCTAATGAGAAACTGCCTCCCGTAATTGAAAGGGAAAATGATCCAATAGTAGCTTGTGAAAAAATTATTAATGAAATGCCAAAACGACCTGAAATAAGGCATAATGAGCAAAGTGCATATTATAATAAACGAGATGATTATGTGAATATACCTAAAAATGAATTATTTGTGAACAGCGAAAGCTATTATGGTACTCTTTTTCATGAATTGGTTCACAGTACAGGTAACAATGAAAGATTAAACAGAAAAGAACTATTGCAAAAGAAAGGTTTTGGATCAGAAGATTATGCTATTGAAGAATTAACTGCCGAAATGGGAGCATCATATCTTAAATCTTATGCGGGAATTCCTTCAGAACAACTTGAAAATAATGCGTCATATATTCAAACTTGGTTAGAAAGATTAAAAAGAGACAAGAAGTTTATTATTTATGCTAGTTCTCAAGCCCAAAAGGCAACTGATTATATTCTTAAAATCAGGAATGAGGGAATGGAATTGGGTTTGGATAAGGACCATGAAGAGTTTGGTAAGTCAGGTGAAAGGGAAGAAGCACTGATACAAATGAGAAACAAAAAGCACATTGAATCAATTGAAATCGGAAGATGAGAATTGAAATAATATGAGGTATGTCAAAAAATAGTTAGACAGTTAATATAAAATCATGTTCTAGAAAACGACTGTTTAGTGAGATTTTTTGGTTTGGGAATAAAGTTATTTGGAAATTATAGATAATGTAGTTATTTTTAGAAATGTAAGAATTACCAAACTTTTGAATATCAAAACCCTTAAAGACCCATGCATGAACTCAATTGGAGCTTTTGACTCATTTTTTATTAATTGAACAATATTAAAATCATTATATAATGGAAATTATTATATCTAACATTGCTGACATTTGCGGAATACTTGGTTTTATTATAAGTTTATTTGCAATTGGGGGTGTTTACAAAATAAAAAAAAGAATCAATTCTAACAAGGTTACAGTTAGAGACACAAATATTGGCGGCGACTTTACTGGAAAAAACAAAATAATTAAATAATAAGCATGTCAGATAATGAGGTTTCAGTAAATGATGCCAATATTGGAGGAAAGTTTACTGGTAGAGATGATCATTCATTAACTATTTCTAATACATATGAGCGATCAACTTACTTACATGACTTGTATGATAAATTTCAGAAAGAAATGGAAGCCGATCCAGGGCTAAAGGAAATTTGCAAAGAGTTAGACTATTTCAATTCACAAGTTGAGGGTGAAGAAATGATTGGACTAGAAAATAAATTAATTGCTGGAGCAAAGCCTGTCATGGTTATTCAATATGCAAAGTATACTAAAGAAAAATTTCATAAGAAGTTAATGCTTTCCTCACAATATTCCATTGTTGCTCAAGATATTAATGTTTATATCCTATCGAAAATTCATAGAGGATTTATGATGGAAATTTATTCTTTGATTTGTAATAATGAATCAGAAACTAAAATTCAATCTGTAATTGCTGAAAGAATAATAAATCCGGTTAAAACTGAATTAGGATTGAATCTTTTCAAATACGACGAAGATGATATTATGGGAATGATATTTTTTTTAACAGGCAACTGCCATATTAAGTGGACTGAATAGAATGTTAATTTACCATCCAGCGTTTGATATCTATAATTGTGTATTCCGAATGCTTCAATTGTTGACACATATGAAACAAGAGGAAGTTGAATTGGATCGACTACGTATTTGGGACTTTTACTTAACGTTCCCTAATGAGGCAAGAAATATTTCATATCCAATAACATTATCAGAGTTAAAAGAAATATTTAAAAAGAAACCACCAAATCCTTATGAAGATTTGATTGATCCTAAAAGAATTATAGAACGCATGAAATCATTTCAGCTTTCTGCATTGAAATGTATTGCATCCTATGGATTAATTGATTCAAAATTATTGACAAAAAACATTGTTCGAAGAACAGAGAACGAAATTCCAAAGGAACTTACAAACAAATTCACTGACCTTACTGTTGAAAAAGCAAATATTATCAAATTAATTGTTGGCTTCTGGGAGTTGCCTCTATATGGCAATTCTGGGCTAAAGGCCAGAACAGGATTAATTGAATTTAAATATGACCAACGATAGACCCTATATTTTTCTAAATCGCTTAGTTGTTATAACACATAGTGGAACTATTGCCTTTGATGAAAAGTTTCACAAAGGTGTAAATATTATTAGAGGCCAAAATAGTTCAGGAAAATCTACTATTGCTAATTTTATTTTTTACGCTTTAGGTGGGGATTATAGCAACTGGACCACAGAAGCATTAAAATGTCGTGATGTAATAGCAGAAGTCGAAATAAACGGGGCAGTAATTACACTTAAACGACATATAGCTCAAGGAGGTTTGCAACCAATGAGCATTTTTTGGAATACTTATGATGAATCCAAAAATGACAGCATCAATTGGCAAACATTTCCTTATAAGCAAAATACAATAGCTAATACAGCAAGTTTTACCAATGTTATTTTTAACGCTCTTTCGTTTCCAGAAGTAAAAAGCGAAGTTGATAGTAACATAACTATTCATCAAATTTTACGATTACTTTATATTGACCAAGATACACCTACTCAAAACCTTTTTAGGTTTGAACGTTTCGACTTACCATTAACTAGACAAGCAATCTCAGAAGTTCTACTTGGAATTTATGATGATAACTTATACAATCAACGATTAGCTTTCAGAAATGCAGTTAAAGAAAATGATGAAAAAAGGAAACAATTTGAAGGTATAAATAGATTATATGGGCAATCTGGAACTGCGACGAATCTAGATAGTGTTAGAAAAGAAATTGGATTAACGCAAAAAGAATTAGCAACCATTGACAAAGCCATATTAGAACTTCGAGAAAAAAACATAGTTAGAACAACGTCAAGAACAGCATTAAATTCAGAGAAAATTCAAGAAGAATTAATTCCGACTAAAAATCATATACGGGATACAAAAGCAAAAATTAATCAATATGAATTAGAAATTTCTGATTCACAACAATTTGTAACTACACTTGAAAAACGAGTTGAAGAATTAAATTATTCCCTTTTAACTAGAAGAGTATTGGGAGAACTTCCTTTGACTCATTGCCCTCAGTGTTTAAATCGACTTGAAAATAACGTTGAAGAAGGTCATTGTTTTTTATGCAAGCAGCCTTTAACTGAAGAAGCTGAAAAAGCTAATGCTAAAAGGCTAAAGCAAGAAATGGAATTGCAAATAAAGGAATCAAGGAGTTTACTTGAAGAAAAGAATAGAGACCTTATTAATTATTATGGTATACTGCCTATACTAATTGAAAAAGCAAGGGCTTTACAAAAACAACTTGACTCTTCAATCGAGGCAAGTCAATCAACTAGGGACGAAAGAATTGATGATTTACTTATTTCTAAAGGAGGTGTAGAAAAAAAGCTTGAATTTTTAACACAACAAATAAAAGCAGTTGAAATGCTTGAGTTACTGAGAAGAGAACTGGCTGAATTGGCGGCATTGACAGAAAAGCTTAGGATAGAAATCCAACAAAAAGAAGAGCAACAAAAACAAAAATTTCATACCGCAATGCAAAAAATCTATGAATACACTTTGTTTATTCTTAAAAACGATTTAGACAGACAAGATGAATTTCGTAGCGGAAGAATTGTTGAATTGAACTTTCATAAGGATTCATATTCTCTTGACGGAAGCAACAATTTTTCAGCAAGTTCTAAAACATATTTCAAAAATGCCGTTTTGTTTTCAATTTTCTTTGCCAGTTTAGAATTAAAATTTTTCCGATACCCAAGATTCATTCTTTGTGACAACATGGAGGATAAAGGAATGGAAAAAATAAGAACTCAAAACTTTCAGAATCTTGTTACTAGAATGTCAAAAAAATTTGGAGATGAGCATCAAATTATTTTTACTACTTCAATGATTGCGGATGAATTAAACGATACTCCTTTTTGTGTTGGTAGAAATTACGATAGGAGCAATAAAACATTGCATGTTTAGGGCTATTTGTAATTAAATTAAATCAGGATTAATTAAATTAAAAGGAATTAATTAATTGTTAAACTCTTTGATGCTCACGATCCACTCTCTTTTGTTATTTATCTCCTCTTTCCTTACAAAAGCATCCGCAATATTTATATCACACTTATTAGCAATTGATACGAGAACAAAAAATACATCCGCAATTTCATCAGAAAGATTATTTACTTTAGATTTTTTATCGATTCTTTCATTGTTGTATTTTCTTATTGATTTAGCCAATTCTCCAATCTCTTCCATTAGCAGTGTTAATCGCGTATTTACATCTTGATCCAGAAATCCTCTTTCTTTTAAAGCATTATAAACGTAAATTTGATAATCGTTAAGACCTTCATTTTTGGGTATA
>JAIFLU010000113.1 GCA_020048915.1 Bacteroidota bacterium
GAGGTTGTACATTTTTATTCCACACTAATTCCTGCTAAAGCACAGCGGGCCATAAATTCCTCTTTCATGGAGCAGGATTTTGCAGAGGACCTGGATCTTCAGGATTCCTTGGGTTCTGCAAAAATTACTATCCTCTCCATTGATCGATCATTGATTTCATGGATGGTTCTTTATCAACAGTTTGCATTTATGGGGGATGATATTATATCCCAATTTTCGCTTCTGGAACGATTGAAAAAAATGCTTCTTTTATTATTCCCCGATGCCATGAGTTTTATAAGGCCCGGTTTGGATGAATTGCAGAAATCATAAGTTGAATAAAGTTGAGTTCAAATAAGAAACTGTTTAAATTTTATTTATACAGTGTATTTAAAAATTCAACCCTTTTAGGGTTGTTGTATTATGTGTTTCATTTTCCGTAGGTTGACACCTACGGCTATTAAAGTTTAACCCCTTCAGGGTTTTTATCAAACACAAGTCCGAAGGACTTAAATATGAATAACCTCCGGTAAAACCGGAGGCAAACGAAACGAGATATCTGGAACCCCGAAGTGGGTTCAATTTAAATTTAAACAATTTCTAAATATTGATTAACAGATTTTTACTGAACTTAATAGAGGAAATTAGCATTTTCGAGCATAAAAAAAGGCCGATTTATGCCGACCTTTTTAGCTCTCCCTCCTGGACTTGTCCGCGATAGCTATCGGGACTGGTTCCCTCTGAACTTTTCAATAAGTCTGTCGACCATCTCGGGATATTTCTTCAGGTTGGAATAATATGATCGTTTTTTCATGCTTTTAATATGTTTCTCGATGCAGATTGCTTCATTACGGGATTCGCAGGGAATTTGCAAAAATATTTCCCAATCTTTTGCCAGAGATGTAAACGCCCCTTCAAATAGATGATTATTGTGCATTTCTAATCGTTGAACCAAATCGGAAGTTTGTCCAATATAATATTTGTCGGAAGATTTGGAATAAAGAATATAAACCCAAAACATCATAAAAAAAGGCCGACTTATGCCGACCTTTTTAGCTCTCCCTCCAGGACTTGAACCTGGGACCCTCTGATTAACAGTCAGATGCTCTAACCAACTGAGCTAAGGAAGAATGTTATGCTTCTTTTTTCAAAAGCGATGCGAAAATAACAGCTTTATTAATAAATTCCAAACTTTTTTTACTATTTTATACAATTACTTTATTATCAGGTTTAAAAAATCGTTTTTTTATTTGGAAAGCATTACCAGGATTTGTAACCAGTAACTTACTAATCTCCTCGTTTGTAAATCCATTGTTTTGTAACAGAGGTAATAGCATATTGTGAATGGTAGTATATCCTTTATATTCTCCTCCATTTGATTCTCCAACGCGATACCATCCGGCATCATGTGAAATTAATACCTGATTTAAAAATTTGTTTTCTTTTGCAAATAGGAGGAGACGTAAATATTCCTCCGGATTACCCCAGCCAATACCATCGTAACTTGGCCATGCCCACTGATTGGCAAGTTGAAGATGTAAGTCAGTGTTTTTTTCTGATTGGGCATGTACCCATATAAATGCGGAAGGATGGACGCCTTTTGTTCTTAATATTTCAATCTGCTCTAATGCTGCTGGTGCTTCTCCTGTATGCGAGGCTATACTTAATCCTGTTGCAAGGTGGGCAATGGCGGCTGCTTCAATCAGCTTTCGCTGAAAATCCTTAATTGGAGACTTATCTACCGAAATCTTTATAAATCCTGGTTTTATTCCGGTTCCTTCAATTCCGTTTTTCCATTCTTTAATCCAACGATCAGCTATTTCCCTGGATGTTTCTGTATAAACATACGAAGGGAGGAATTTTCCATTCTGCGATCCGTATAAGCCGGTGTTTGTGACAATATTTAATCCGCTTGCTTTGGCCAAACGCATTAATAATGCTATATCGCGACCTAAATATTGAGGGGTACATTCCACAAAAGTCGAATACCCAATTCTCTTTGCTTCCATTAAAAAGGGAATAATTTTCGCGAATGCTTCATTTTGATCATAACGGGAGCTACTAAATTTTTCAGCCCCTATAAAATCAACCAGAACATGTTCATGCGAAAGGATTAATCCGGTTTTGCTTAGCTCCAATTTTCCTTCAATGGTTTGTATAAAATCGGAATCAGGTAAAAAGTTATTCGAATCAAGGAAGATTGGAGTCAATAGAAGAGTAGATGAATACGTCAAAAACTTTCTGCGATGCATATCTCCAGTATTAATTTCTATTTTGATTGAAGTAATGACAACCAAAGTTAGGTTTTAATTTTCACTTTTCTGAATTCCTGGTCTGGGTGATTATAAATTTTCTAATTTTAGGTTTTTAAATTTCTAGCAGTATGGTAAATGTAATTGGTGTTGGTAATGCCCTGGTTGATTTATTAATTCGAATTCCGGATAATAAAATTATTGAAGAATTATCGCTTCAAAAAGGTTCAATGCAACTTGTCGATAAAGAATTTATTGGCACGGTTCTCAATAAAACGAGCAGCCTTCCAAAAGCTGAAGCCTCCGGTGGATCTGCTGCCAATACAATTCATGGTTTAGCTGCCTTAGGGGTTAAAACAGGTTTTATTGGAACCATTGGGAAAGATACATTTGGGGAAGTATTTACCAACGATCTGAAAAAAAGTAATATCGAACCATATCTCTTTTTGTCGGACGCTGAAACAGGTATTGCCGGTACCTTGATTACTCCGGATTCAGAGCGCACATTTACTACTTTTTTAGGCGCCGCCGGTGAAATATCCCAGAAACAAATTGTTCCCCAAATAATTAGTGATTATAAGATTTTTCATATAGAAGGATATTTAGTGTTTAATCAGGGACTCATTGCCCACATTGCAAAAGTGGCAAAGGATTGTGGATTAATTATTTCACTCGATTTGGCCAGCTTTAATGTGGTTGAAGCTAACCTTGATTTTTTAAGAAAATTGGTAAAAGAGTATGTTGATATTGTTTTTGCCAATGAAGAAGAAGCAAAAGCGTTCACCGGTAAAGAGCCCGAAGAAGCATTAAACGAAATTGCAACTATGGCAAAGATTGCTATTGTTAAAGTGGGCAAAAATGGCTCATTGATAAAATCAAACGATATAACCTACCAGATTTCTCCCATTACGGCAAAACCAATAGATACTACAGGCGCTGGCGATCTATATGCCGGAGGTTTTCTTTATGGCTATGCAAAAGGATTGTCCTTTGAAAAATGTGGTAAAATTGGCTCTCTTTTAGCTGGAAAGGTAATTGAACAGTTGGGGGCGAAAATACCGCCAACTGCATGGGATGAGATTAGAAAGAAGATTGCAGTTATAGAATCAGAATAATCCAAATAATTCTGCATCAATCTTATTGATTACATTTCGCAGATCTTCCGGATTTTCTGAAAAATTCGAATTGTCAACATCTACAATCAGGAGCTTTCCCAGTTTATAGGATGAGACCCATGCTTCGTATCGTTCGTTCAATCGTTTAAGGTAATCGATTCGTATGCTGTTTTCGTATTTTCTTCCCCGCTTTTGAATCTGACTCACCAGGGTAGGCACCGAAGCGCGTAAATAAATTACCAGATCGGGTGGTTGAATAAGGGAAGAAATAAGTTCGAAAAGGCTGAGATAATTGTCAAAATCACGTGTCGACATCAAGCCCATAGCATGTAAATTGGGAGCAAAAATGTGTGCATCTTCGTAAATGGTCCGATCCTGAATTACATTTCGTCCCGATTTTCGAATTTTGAGAATTTGTGTAAACCGGGTATTTAAAAAATAAACCTGTAGGTTGAAAGACCAACGTTGCATGTCATCATAAAAATCATTGATATATGGATTGTCGTCCACATCCTCATAATGCGGTTCCCAATTATAATGTTTCGAAAGCGATCCTGTAAGCGTGGTTTTTCCACTTCCAATGTTCCCGGCAATAGCTATATGCATTTGTAGTAATTTTAATATCAAATATAAATAATATCTCTAAACGTAAAGATTTAAAGTATGTTATTGTAAAGAAAATAATTGTTAACCAGTTAAAGCTTCTTTTCTATTCTTAAAAGTTCTTCTATATACTGCCTGTTATTTGCCAAACGGGGAACTTTGTTTTGTCCTCCAACTTTCCCCTTTTCGCTTAACCATTCAAAAAACACCCCTTTTTTCATGCTATGTACAATAGGCATCCTTAGGGTGATATTTTTGTATCGCTTTGCTTCATAATCGGAATTTACAGAGCAGAGGGCATTATCGAGCAGCGTAGTAAAATACTCCAGATTGTCAGGAGCCTTTTCAAACTCAATTAGCCATTCATGAGTCCCGTTAGCATTGCTTTCCATATAAACTGGTCCGGCAGTATATTCAAGTATTTGAGCCCCGGTTTTTTCGCATGCAATAACTAATGCTTTTTCAGCATTGTCAATTATGAGTTCCTCTCCGAAAGCATTGATATAATGCCTGGTTCTTCCGGATATTTTTATACGATGAGGATAAAGAGAGGTGAAAATTACGGTATCGCCTATAATATAACGCCACAAACCTGAATTTGTGGTAATAACCAAGGCGTAATTTTTGTTTAATACTACTTTCTCAATCGATACCGCTTCAGGTTTTGGGGAATTTATCTGGTCGAATGGAATGAATTCATAAAAAATTCCATAGTCCAGCATTAGCAGCATATCATCCCTATCCGTAGTGTCCTGAATACCAAAAAATCCTTCTGATGCATTATATGTTTCCAGATAATGCATGTTCTCCGAAGGTATAAGTTTTTTAAACTGCTCCCTGTAAGGTGAGAAACTTACGCCGCCATGTGTAAATAGCTCCAGATTGGGCCATATCTCCAGAAGATTGTTTTTTCCGGTGTAATCGAGTATATATTTTAATAGCACCATATTCCACGAAGGCACTCCTGCAATATTTGTTACATTTTCTTTTATCGTCGATTCGGTTATTTTCTGAATTTTTTCTTCCCATTTATCCATTAAGGCAATATCTTGCTTCGGCGTGCGAATAAAATCTACCCAGAAAGGTAAATTTTCGATCAGAATTGCTGATAAGTCACCATAATATGATTGGTTACTAAAGTTGTTAATTTTATGACTTCCTCCGAGGGTTAACCCTTTGCCTGAAAATATTTTAGTTTCGGGATAATGGTTTGTGTAAATTGCCAATACATCTTTCCCTGCCCTAAAATGGCAATCTTCCAGCGCCTCTTTTGTAACAGGAATAAACTTACTCTTATCGTTTGTTGTCCCCGACGATTTAGCAAACCATTTTATTTCACCCGGCCATAATAAGTTCTTTTCGCCCTCCCTTAATCGATCTACAAAGGGTTTAATATCCTCATATGTTTGGAGGGGCACGTTGGTCTGGAATTCTTCTATACTCCTGATATTCGAATAATCATAAGTTTTACCCCATTCCGTATCGGCAGCCTTCTGAATTAATTTCAGTAAACTATCTTCCTGCACATTATAGGGGTATATTTTAAAAAGCTCAATTTGGTGGAGCCTTTTAACATTAAACCAATAAACAATGGAATTAATAATGGGCATATCAGGTTAGTTTAGAAAGTATTTCGTTCGCATATTTTAAATCAATGTCTGGTCGGGCAAAATTAACCCGAAAGTAATGCGAATCGTGTATATCGTGATAAAAGATTGTAGTTGGGGTAGTATTTAAATTATGCATCTCCAGCAACTGCTTGCAAAAATCAATATCTTTCAGATCCGATACTTCGTTATAATTGAATAATTGAAAGTAGGCTCCTTTTGATGGAACAAAAGTGAGTTTGCTCTTTTCCAGATTTTGAAGAAGTAAATTTCGTTTTTTCTCAAAATAGTCTCCTAAGGAAGGAATCTTTTCATAACCTGCGAGGAAATTTGCTATTGCAATTTGAAAAGGAAGGTTAACAGAAAACTGCTGAAAATGGTTCATTTTTCTAAAATCCGAAGAAAGTTTAGCTGGAGCCAGGCAATATCCCAATTGCCAGTTTTCAGTATTTAGCATTTTTGATGTACCTGAAATAAGTATTGCACGCTCTGCAAGTTTTGGAAACCGGGCTATGCTTTGATGTTCATATCCTTCAAAAATGATAGATTCGTAGATCTCGTCACTTAAAATAAGTATTTTGGTGCCATTAATTATTTTAGTAAGCCGGTCTAAATCAGAAGAACTTAGGAGTGAACCGGTAATATGATTTGGGGAGTTAAGTATAATTAGTTTAGTATTCACTGTTATCACCTTCTGAACTTCATCCCAATCAATATGAAAGTCGGGCTGTTTCAATTGAACGTAAACTGGTCGTCCTCCATTTGCTTCAATTGCAGGAATATAAGTGCAGTATGAAGGCTCAAATACAATTACTTCATCACCCTCCTTAACAAAAGCAGAAATTGCTGTGGCAAAAGCTTGCTCTGCTCCGCTGCATATGGTAATTTCAGTATCTGGATTATAGTAGTAAGAATATGTGTTATTATATAATTTTGAAATTACTTCCCGGAAAGGGAAATAACCATCCAGATCAATGTTGGATTTTTGATTTTGATTAAGTGCTTCTACTACTAGATTAGAGAGTTCTCCTGGAGGGGCATAAGAGGAATATTCCCCGGCTAAGTTAACTAAAGGCGGATCATAGTTAAGCTTGCTATTGGAGGCAATATATGATAAACCGGAATAATTCTTTTTTAAAACAATCATAAATTTTTCTAAATGGATTTTCTATTTATGTTCGAAAATGTAGCTGTAAAATTAGTATTTCGAAAGGTAAGAAAAAGTTTAAAGCTAGTCAAAAGTGTCAACTAGCATTATTAAACAAAAATGCCAGGTCAATACTGGCCTGGCATTGAGTTCTGGTTATTTTTGTCTTATAGAATCAGCATTGCATCGCCATAGGTTCCGAACCTGTATTTTTCCTTAATTGCTATCCGATACGATTCAAAAAGCAGGTCGTAACCGGCAAAAGCCGAAACCATCATTAAAAGAGTTGATAACGGCAAATGAAAATTCGAAATCATACTGGTAGGAATGCTAAACTCGTATGGAGGAAAAATAAATTTATTTGTCCATCCGTCATAAGGTTTTACTGTTTTTGAAGTAGAAACGGAACTTTCGAGCGTGCGAAGTACCGTTGTGCCAACAGCACAAATGTTTGCCCGCCGGTTAATACCTTCGTTCACAGTATCGGCAGCGCCATCAGTAATAAGGATTCTTTCGGAGTCCATTTTGTGTTTGGTTAGGTCCTCAACATCAACCGTGCGGAAATTGCCCAACCCAACATGGAGTGTAATTTCTGAAAAATGGACACCCTTAATTTCGAGACGTTTTAATAGTTCGCGGCTGAAGTGAAGACCTGCAGTTGGCGCAGCAACAGCACCTTCATGCTTGGCAAATACGGTTTGGTATCTGTCTCTATCTTCCGGAACAACACTACGTTTGATAAATTTAGGTAAGGGAGTTTCTCCCAATTTAAACAAGGTCGATTTGAATTCATCGTAATCGCCGTCGAACAGAAACCGCAGGGTACGTCCGCGCGAAGTTGTATTATCAATTACTTCGGCAACTAAAATGTCGTTTTCGCCAAAGTAAAGTTTATTGCCGATTCTAATTTTACGGGCAGGATCAACTAATACATCCCAAAGCCTTTGTTCTCTATTTAATTCACGAAGCAGGAAAACTTCAATTTCTGCTCCGGTTTTTTCTTTATTGCCGTATAGACGAGCTGGAAACACTTTGGTATTATTTAATACCATTACATCTCCTTCAGTGAAATAATCGATTATTTCTTTAAAAACCCGGTGTTCAATCTTACCGGTTTTCCTGTTCACAACCATCAATCTCGATTCATCCCTTCTGTCAGCAGGAAATTTTGCAATTAATTCTGCAGGCAAATTAAATTTATATTGCGATAGCTTCATATAAAATGATATTCATTAAAACGGGTTACTTTTTACGTTGTAATATATAATAGGTTACAAAACCTCTAAGATATTCTTAAAATTATCGATTGTCAAGGCTTTGTCTACAGAAAATTCCCCAATCGATGTTCGACGTAATGCCGTCATGCATCCTCCTGAATTTAATGCAAGCCCCAGATCGCGCACGTATGATCGTATATACGTTCCTTTACTGCAATTAATTTTTATGACAATGTTTGGCAGGCTATATTCCAACAACTCCGAATTTTCGATTCTGATCCTGCTGGGTTTCATTTCTACTTCCTGTCCCTTGCGTGCATATTCGTATGCCCTTTTGCCATTGATAAATTTTGCAGAAAACACTGGAGGTATCTGATCAATATCTCCAACTGATTCTTTAATTTTTTGTTTAACAATTACTTCGGTAATATGTTCTACAGGATAAGTGGCATCTGTTTCAGTTTCCAGATCGAATGATGGAGTTGTTCGTCCAAGTTCCATGTGGGCAACATACTCTTTATACTGATCCTGAAAAGTATTTATCTGTTTTGTTTTTTTCCCGGTACAGATTATTAATAGTCCGGACGCTAATGGATCTAATGTGCCTGCATGCCCTACCTTAATTTTTTTTAACCCTGTTTTATGCTTAATAAGGCTTTTTACCTTATTCACCATATCAAATGAAGTCCATCCGTATGGTTTGTCAAAAAGCAATATTTCTCCTTCCTCAAAGTTCATCCAACAATTTTTAAATCTATGCCTGCAAGCAAAAGTGCTAAAATAATTCCACCAACAATAATCCTATAATAACCAAAAGCCTTAAAGCCGTGTTTTGTGAGAAAAGTGATGAACGTCTTAATGGCAATTAATGCTACTATAAAAGCAACAATATTTCCAACCACCAAATAACTTATTTGTGAAACTTCTATTTCTTTATATATTTTTAATAATTCCCAGGCAGAAGCGGCAAACATAGTAGGTACTGCCAGAAAAAATGAAAACTCGGCAGCAGTTTTTCGGCTAAGTTTTTGAGTCATTCCTCCAATAATGGTTGCCGCAGAGCGAGAAACTCCCGGAATCATTGAAATTACCTGGAACCAACCTATTTTAAATGCTTTACCATAAGTTATTTCCGGTTCATCTTCTTCCGAATTGTTAAACCATTTGTCTACAAATAACAAAACAATTCCCCCCAGAATAAGCGAAATTGCTACAATCCATACACTTCCAAGCATTTGGTCTATGTAGTCGCTTAAAATAAAACCGCAAATCATTGCCGGGATAAATGCAATAAAAAGTTTATAATAGAAATTCAGTGTCTGAAAAAATTTTTTCCAGTACAAAACTACTACAGAAAGTATAGCTCCAAATTGAATGGTGACTTTATAAACGTTTAAAAAGGGAGTGGACTCCATTCCTAAAAGTTTCTCAGTAATAATCATGTGCCCGGTAGACGAAATAGGAAGGAACTCAGTTATACCTTCAACAATGGCAATAATAATTGCCTGAACATAATCCATAATGTCTGGTGAATTGATTTTTAATTATTTGAATCTTTAGGTTTACGCATTATTGCCCAAATTTCAAAAATGAAACCAGTCATTACAATAATAGGAGCAAGGGTTATACGCCGAAAACTAAACATGTCGTAATTAAAAACATTGGGATCAGTCGATTCCCCACCAACCATCAATATAAATCCCAGCATAATAATGCCAAATCCTATAGCAATTAGCTTATAGTTCTCTTTTCCTATGGCAAACTCAGTGGCAACTTTATCTTCTTTATTTTTCATATCGCTGTTTTCTTTAATACTTAATAATATAATTCCTCGGTTCGAAGTTTCAGAAACTTATTTAACGCAAAAAATGTCGATATAATGTTTATGAGTATTCCGATCGCTAAAACTAAAAAGAAAAGTAGAATTATTAATTTATAATCCAATATATTGGCGACCTCTTCTAGTTGATTATTAATCCAATATAATGTTAGGAGTAACATCCCATTTGCAAAAATTGCCCCATAGAATCCCTGTAAGATACTTCGATAAATAAATGGTTTTCGAATAAAGGAATTAGTTGCACCAACCAACTGCATAGTATTTATCAGAAATCTGCGTGAATAAATGGATAACCGAACGGTGTTATTAATCAATGAAATAGCGACAATAAAAAACATGGCACAGAACGCCAGTATGAAGAAGCTTATTTTACTGATATTGTTATTAATTGTTTGGACTAGCGATGGTTGGTAGTCAATTTCGCTTACCTGGCTATAGGTTGAAAGTTTTTTGGTAATGCTATTAATACTGTCGGTATTTGCATAGTCTGCCTGCAGATAAACCTCAATAGAGGCCATTAGCGGATTAATTCCTAAAAAACTAACAAAGTCTTCGCCTAATTCTTCCTGAAATTTTTGAGCAGCCTGCTCTTTAGAAATAAATTCTGTAGATTTTACGTATGGCTCAGCATCAATAATTTTGCGAATCCTGAACATTTCAGCTTCTTTAACATGATCCTTAAGATAGACCGAAATATTGATATTTTCCTTTACGTAAACTGAAATTTGCCGGGCGTTTAGTACTAAAAGACCAACAAGCCCCAGCATAAAGAGCACTAATGTTATACTTATTAAAGAAGTAATGTAGGAACTCCGTAAACGACGCCTGATTACTTTGTTATCACCTGATTTCACTGCCAATTGAATATTCGTGCAAAAGTATGAAATAAATCATTCGGTTGATTAAAATTTCTATTTTAACACGAATAAAACAAATAAATATCAGTCAATGAATGATATCCAATTGAATTTATCGGGCAGGTCGCCATATTGAATAGCACGAAGGGTATCATAAAGTTTTTTGGAAATCGGCCCGGGTTCGTGGTTTTGACAATATTGAAAAATTTTATTTTCTTCAATATCCACAATTTTATTTATAGGGCTTATAACAGCAGCAGTACCGCAAGCTCCTACTTCTTCAAAGGTGCCTAACTCTTCCACCGGTATTTTACGTCTTTCAACACTCATTCCCATATCTTTGGCAAGTTCCATTAAGCTCATGTTGGTAATGGAAGGAAGTATGCTATGAGATTCGGGAGTTATATATGAATTATTTTTTATAGCGAAGAAATTGGCCGGCCCGCATTCGTCAATATATTTTTTTTCTTTGGAATCGAGATATAGTACTGTAGAGAATCCCAAACCGTGCGCTTTTTCTTGTCCGGGAAGACTGGCAGCGTAATTGCCTCCAACTTTTATATGGCCAGTACCCTGTGGTGCAGCTCTATCAGAATCGCGGGCAATAACAATATCTACAGGTCTGAATCCTTCTTTAAAATAAGGGCCAACAGGGGTAACAAATATTAAAAACAAAAATTCGTTTGCCGGTTTAACTCCAACCTGTGGTCCGGATCCAATTAACAAAGGACGAATATATAATGAAGCTCCAGATTCATATGGTGGAACAAATTCAGAATTTAATTTCACGATCTTTCGTATGGCCTCAATGAAAAGATCCTCAGGAGGAGCAATCATTTTAATGTACGATGCAGAGTTTTGCATCCGCTTTGCATTTTCGGCACAACGAAAAAGTCGGATTTTTCCGTCTTTGCCCCGAAATGCTTTAGTGCCTTCAAAGGCTTCTTGCCCATAATGTAAAGCCGTAGCAGCAATATGAAGGTTAATATATTCAGAATCTGAAACTTCGAGTTCTCCCCATTTACCATCGCGCCAATAACATCTAATATTACAGTTGGTTTTCATATAACCAAATGGCAGGTTTTTCCAATCTATATTAACCATATTGAAATAGGATTATTTTTACAATGAGCAAATTTAACTATTCATTGCTCTTTTAAAAAGGATTATTGATATAGTTTCAGGTAATCTTTTATTTTTTGAAGTTGTTCTGTTTTTGAAACCTCCCGGAGTTTTTTAGCTGTTTCGGTATTAAATTCATGGTTGTCAAGTGTTTTCATTTGTTCCAGAAGCCAATCTGCTTCTTTTTTGGCTGAATTATAGTATTTTCGTTCTTTATGTAGGTTTAACGACAGCATAATAAAATCGATCCTGCCAAAATAATCAGTATTTGCATCGTAAAGAATCTCCTGTATTTTATTTTTAAGAGGTGCATCTTTTTTGGTGCTTAATATGAGTTCACAAATTATTTCGATCTGATCGGGGATATATTTAAATTTTGGAAGTATTTCTTTTGCAATTTCAGTACTTTTTTGTTCGTGATTTTCATACACAAAAATATAACCAATATCGTGTAAAATTGCAGCTGTGCGAACTAGTAACATTTCTTCGGGAGTAATATTCTCGGCTCTTCCCAGCAATTCAACCTGGGTATAAACATCTTTGGAATGTTTGAGGTTATGGAAATATAAATTGGATGATACTTCCGATTCGAGTTTGTTAAATATAAACTCCTCAAGGTCCTGTAATCGAAGTAACTGAAGCTGTACAAAGAATTTTTTGCTGGGAATCGATCTAAGGTTAACGGAGAGTTCGGGCCTGATTCCTTTTACGAAGTACATATCGATATCCCCTTTGTATTTCACGGGCATCTTCCCCCGGTATTCACAAATGAAAAATTCTTTTACTAATTCGTAAGTTTGTCCGGAGATGTTTACTTTACTGGCCTCGCCCGACGATTCCATACGACTGGCCGTATTTACAGTGTCTCCCCAGATATCGTACGAAATGCGTTTATGTCCCACAACACCTGCAATTACAGCTCCTGTGTGAACTCCTATGCGTAAATCCCAGATATCGGAGTTTTTAAGTTTAAGGTTCTTCATGTATTCTTGCATTTCGATTGCAGCAAGAACCACTTCCACCGGATTCGTCCTGTTTTTATATGGTATTCCTCCTGCTGCCATGTAGGCATCGCCAATGGTTTTAATTTTCTCTATGTTATACTTTTCAACAACAGAATCAAACTGGAAGAAAAAATTATCTAATTCATCAATTAGCTTTTCGGGGTTCATTTGCTCTGCAATTTTTGTGAACCCCTGAATGTCAGAAAATAATACAGTTACCATATCGAATTTATGTGAACTGGCTTTTCCGGTATTTTTAAGTTCATCCGCTGTATCTTTTGGAAGCAGGTTCGCTAATAATTCATCGGTTTTTTCTTTTTCTCTGGTTAATTCAGAGGTTCTTTCCATTATAATTCGTTCAAGCGTAAATTTTTCTTTTTCAAATTGCTTTTTACGTCTAATTCCAAAAATAAAGACTATGCCAATAAATAATAAAACGTAAGATACCCAAGCGTACCATCTTAAATAATAGGGAGGTAGTACCTTAAATTTTATGCTGAATGGATCTGTTATATTTCCATTTATGGCTTTGGCCTTTACTAAAAGCTTATAATTTCCGGGAGATAATTTAGAAAAATACCTTTCAGAGGAAAGCGCCCAGGGGCTCCAACCTTCGCCTGAATTTTCGAGGAGAAAGGAAAATTCAATGGGATTTGGCCTTATCAAATTAATAGCCTTGAATTTGATGTTAATCAAATCAGACGGGTAGTGGGCTTCGAAATATTGAAGATTTTCTTTTCCTTTTATTTCGCTCTGCAGGTTTATGTTTTTGTTATTAACCGAAATTTGTTGCGCTATGATTTTAAACTTATTTGAACTCTCCAAAAACTTTTCGACATTAAATAAAAAGAATTTACCATCTTCGAAAAGCAATATGGATTTCTCTAAATTGCCTAATACCAAAGGGTCTTTTAAACCTGCTTCCCAAAGTGGGATTTGATGCCACGAAAATTCGTTATTCGCAGTCTTTTTTCCCCAAAAAAGAGGTTTGTTTTCTCCGGGAAATTTTGAAGAATACCAAATATTCCCCAATGAATCGGACTCAATATAATCAATAAAGTGTCCATGCGACGGAAAAGTAAAGTCCTGTTGTTCTTGTTGTTTTAAATGATTTCCTTCCAGTTTGTAAATGTTGAGTGTATTTGTCAGGTATAAATTTTCGTCGATCAAAAAAATATTGTCGATTTGGGGTTGATCCGTTTTTCCCCCCGGATCGTATAGTGTTTCAAAAGTAACCCCTTTTTGGTTCACTAATAACAGATTAATGCGGCTTGCTTTATCGAGAAGAAGAATATCCCCCGATCTTTTTATTATAACTTTTTGAATGGAATCGGATTTGCACCTGAACACTTCTTTTATTGAGAATGTGTTATTTACAAGTTTTAGAGTGAATAAATAATTTTTTGAGACAAACAGAATTTTGTCGCGTTGTCGTGTGGCATAATCAATAGGTCGGGAAACTATAAGTTTAAATTCATTGTTTTTCCAAGTTTTTATTCCTTCTTTTTGAACTAATATTACCTGATTGTTAATGGAAGTAATAAATAAGTTCTTATTTTCAGAAGGGATTGATTTTACCGGATTTGATTTAATTACATTCTTATTATCAGCAATAAAAATACTGGAACTATCTTTGGCAAAACCCATTATAGGATTAGTAACGGTGTTTACATTTTCAAGATAGTTGAAATAATCGGCTTGCTTAATATTATATAAGCCATCTGATGCCAGAATCCAATATACGTTATTCCAATCTGAAAAAACAGACGAAATAGATTTACTCGTTGGGAAGTTGAAATTATTAGACGCACCCGTTCTGAGATCCTTTAAGATTATATTGTTTTCAGCGGTAAGGGAAATCTGTTGGTGAGAATTACTATTGAAAAAGTGCAGATTTTTTATGGTAGGGGTTATATAAAAAAAATATTTCTCATGGGTTATAGGTAGAAAGATTCCATTTTTCAGTATTTTAATACCTTCTGGAGAATGGAGAAATATGTTTTTGTTATTTGTGGTTAAATAGCTTCCGGTGGGGCAATTTTGTAATAACGAGAACTCTTTCCTGAAATATAACCAAATCTTATTTTTTTCTTTAATAAAAATGGAGTCGTTCAGGCTTATAGCCTGGTCAGGATTCCAATTTTTTTCGGGCAGTTTATTATCTAAATTGGCGATTGAATATTTTCCTGGTTCCAGGTAATTAATAATCCCAACAGAATTTTTTGAAAACACGTATATTTGGTTGGAACAATTAACTAAAAGAGAATATTCGTTGAATGGAAGAAGATTCCACTCCAGTCCATCAAATGAAATAATTCCTTTATTTGTAGAAAGAAACAGTATTCCTAAATTATTTTGTGAAATTGAGTAAGTTTTTTTTATACCTAATTGGTTTGGGTACGTATAACAGTTTAGTGAAAAAACCCTGTTATTTTGTAAATATGAAAATTGCTGTGCATTAATTAGATATAGAGTGCCAAAACTAGCTATAAATAAAAATGTGTAAATTTTCCTTATATTTAAGGCAAAATTCTTATATTTTGTCAAAATATTCATGGTTTGTTATTCGCCCAATTCAAAGATATAATATTTCTTGATAAACATTTAACATAAGAAATACTTTTATGGATTCATTAAAAAGAACAATTCTGGTACCAACTGATTTTACCCCAGTTGCTGGTTATGCTGCCGATCATGCAATTAAGTTAGCCCGACATTTGAATTCAGATGTGACTTTTTTGCATATTATTAAAAAAGAAACAGATAGAGCAGAGGCAGACGTAAAAATGGAAAGGAAAGCTTCAGAATTTTATAAAAAATACGATGTTAAACCCCATACTGACATTAGGGTAGGAAGTATCTTTTCGACCATTGGAAAAGCTGTTTCCGAGCTCCCTGTCGATTTGGTTATTATGGGTACACATGGTATGAGAGGTTTGCAAAAGCTTACCGGGAGTTGGGCCTTAAAAGTTATTGTGACTTCAAAAGTGCCTTTTATTGTCGTGCAGGAGCCTCCTAAAGAAAATAAAATCGAAAAAATAGTTTTCCCGGTCGATTTTAAACGTGAGAATAAGGAGAAAATTGGATGGGCTTATTATATCGCACGCATGTTTAATTCGAAAGTATTTATTTTCCAATCGAACTATTCCGACAAAGGATTTGTGCAGGAAACATCTAAAAATATGGTATTTACAGAGAAGTTTTTTATTGCAAAAGGTCTGGATTATGAAATTGTGGTGGCCGAAGGTAAAAAATCATTTCCTGATGAAACCATAGAATACTGTAAATCGATTGATGCTGATTTGATGCTTATTATGACTACTAAATCGATGTTTTTTACCGATTATATTATTGGGGCATCCGAACAATATATCATTGCCAATACCGCTCATGTACCTGTGATGTGTATCAACCCACGGCCATCGAAAGTTGGCAGTTTTAGTACAACGGGTGGTTGATATTATTTAAAATACTATTTTTGGAAGAGGATGTTCTGGTCGAGATGAGCATCCTCTTTTTTTGTTTACTATTCTCAAAATTAACGGTATGAATCTGATTTTTGCTACCCAGAATTCTCATAAACTATCCGAGATTCAGCATTTACTTGGTAATTCTTTTCAGCTTACAAGTTTAAAAGATCTTGGTTTTACAGATGACATACCCGAAAATCAAACGACATTAGAAGGAAATGCACTGGAAAAGGCCAGATTTATTTTTTCAAAGTTTAATCAGTCTTGTTTTGCCGATGATACCGGTCTGGAAGTTGAAGCACTTAATGGCGATCCTGGAGTTTATTCTGCACGGTATTCCGGTTTGCTTTCCGATTTTGGTTCTGAGAAAATGCGTTCACTGGCAAATATTCAAAAATTATTGGTTGCTTTAGAAAATCAGCCTAATAAAAATGCACGATTCAGAACTGTAATAGCTTTTATAACCAATACTGGAAATGAATTTTTGTTTGAGGGCATAGTAAATGGGCAAATTGTAAAAGAATTAAAAGGGGATGAAGGTTTTGGTTATGATCCGGTGTTTGTTCCCGATGGTTATAATCAAACTTTTGCAGAAATGTCTCTTTCCGAAAAAAATAAAATTAGTCACCGGGCGAGGGCTTTTAATTGTTTTCATGATTTTTTGAGTCTGAACAATACTTTTTAAATAATTGAATCGTTTTTTGACAAATCATTCGTGCAGCCATACATGAAAGTTTATTTTTCTTTAATTCTATTCGTTTTTTCCGGAATTATTTCAATCGGTCAGGTTCCGGTTGGAAGCTGGAGAACTCATTTACCCTGCAACAAAGCTATTGATTTGGCTTATGCCAGCGATAAAGTATATTGTTCCACGGGCGAAAGTTTGTTTTCATATAATCTGAAGGACAATAGTGTGGAAAAGAAATCAAAGATAAATGGGTTATCGGATTTTGGTGTAAGTGCTATTGCATATTCGGATGATCAAAAACTCCTAATTATTGGTTACGAGAATGGTAACATCGACCTTGTTAAAGGAAAAGAAACGGTGAATATTGCTGAACTGAAGCGTAAATCGCTCTCAGCCAGCAAAGCGATTAACCATATATTATGCAATGGTAAATGGGCATACCTTAGTTGCGGTTTTGGGATTATTTTGGTGGACCTCGAAAAATATGAAATAAAAGACACCTATGTTTTTGGGCCGCTTGGTACCTATATTCAGGTTAACTCTTCGGCTATCTTTAATGGAGATCTTATTGCTGCCACTGCATCTGGTTTATATAAAGCTGTTAAAGACGATCCATATTTGGTTGATTACTCCCGTTGGAGCAGGATTACAAATGTTCCCAATTATGATAAGTCGTTTCGTCAGGCAATTGTAAACAATGATATATTGTATGCGCTCTATTCCAATCCTAATCCAGGGTTAGATACCATATATTATAGCACGGCGAATGATTGGGATCGTTTTCAAATGGACGAAAACACGGACATTTGGAACATCAGTTTCTCAAGTGATAAGATTTTTCTGGCAACCAGTATTAATCTCAAAATTTATAATTTCAGTAATCAGTTAATTCATACCTTATGGCAATATGGCGATGTTGGGGCTGCCCAGCCCCGGAAAGTTTATGTTGATAAATCAGGTATACTCTGGATCGCTGATTTTGGAAATGGTTTAATACAGCAATACCCCGATTCCAGGATAAATCAAATTATGCCTAATGGTCCTTTAAGCAATAGGGTTAAAGCGTTTCATTATTCTAACGGAAAATTATATGTTACTGCTGGAGGAGTAGATGGCTCTTTTGATAATCTTTACAATCAGGCTGAATACTCTGTTTTTTCGGATAATGAATGGAGCAGTTATACCAAGTCGGGCGTATTCGATTTTATGGTTGCTAAGTCTGATCCTATAGATAAAGATTTAATTTATATTGGTTCCTATGGTTCCGGTGTCTTTATCTATAAAAACGGCGAAATTGTAAATCATTATAATGAAAATAACAGCAGTCTTCAGAACGCAATTCCCGGTGGTCCATTTACCCGTGTAGCCGGTATGGACTTTGATTCGGATAGAAACCTATGGATATCAAACAGCAATGTAAGCAATAGTTTATCGGTATTAAAAACGAATGGCGACTGGTTGCCCTTTCCATTAAGCGCAATGCTTGGCGTAGATTTTCTTGGTGATGTTGTGATAGATGATTATAATAATGTATGGATGGTCCTTTCAAAGGGAGGAGGTATTGCCGTTCTTAATACAAACAATACGCTTGATAATAAAGATGACGACAGGCTTATTAGTTTTCGGCCAAGAAACCTCTTTGAGCAAACCATTTCCAATATTTATACTATAACCAAAGATTTAGACGGAAATATTTGGGTAGGTACGGATAATGGCCCGGTAGTTTATTCGAGTCCCGATGAGGTATTTGAAGGAAACACAAATGGATTACAACCTTCCATTCCCCGCTACGATGGGAATGGTACTATTGATCCGTTATTGGGTAGTGAAATAATTCGGTGCATTGCTGTCGATGGAGCTAATCGCAAATGGTTAGGTACGGATAGGGGAGGTGTCTTCCTGGTTTCTGCTGATGGTGATTCTACTATCCATGCTTTCAATACCGAGAATAGCCCCATTCTTTCAAATACAATATTGGGGATTGGTATTGAGGAAAAAACAGGAGAAGTATTTTTTGGAACCGACCGAGGTATTATTTCTTACCGCTCCGATGCAACCAAGGCAACCGATGATTTTGGCGATGTATATGTTTTTCCGAATCCTGTAAGACCCAACTATGAGGGGGTAGTTACTGTTACCGGTTTAATTAAAGATGCAAATGTTAAGATTACCGATATTGCGGGAAATATTGTTTTTGAAACAAAAACTCTTGGCGGACAGGCTATCTGGGATGGGAAGAACTTTGACGGACGTAAAGTATCTTCGGGAATATATATGGTGTTTTGTACCAACGAAGATGGTTCCAAAACAACGGTAACAAAAATATTATTTCTGAATTAATAAAATCTTTTTAAAGCTTATTTTAATAAGTTAATGTACTCATTTGGAATAGCATACCACAAAATATTATTCAGGTTCTTTAAAAAATTTTGTCTATCCCGAACATTTATCTATCTTCGCAACCCTAAAGTTCGTTGAAAAAATGCCCGGATGGCGGAATTGGTAGACGCGCTGGTCTCAAAAACCAGTAGTAGTAATGCTGTGCCGGTTCGATCCCGGCTCCGGGTACTTCTTTTAACGATTATCCCCAAAATTTAATTCGGCAAAAATAAGAATAATGGGCGATTCCGACCTGATAAAACCATACCGGGAAAAGCAGTTGCAATTCGATCGCCGATATCTTGAAATGGCTCGTATCTGGGCCGAAAATTCATATTGTAAACGTCGTAAAGTTGGAGCCTTAATTGTAAAAGGCAAAATGATTATTTCTGATGGATATAACGGTACTCCTGCCGGCTTTGAAAATATTTGTGAAGACGAAGACTACAAAACCAAACCTTACGTTTTACATGCCGAGGCGAATGCCATTACAAAAGTTGCAAAATCAAATAACAGCAGCGATGAAGCGACTTTATATGTTACTACTTCTCCTTGCCTGGAATGTTCAAAATTAATAATTCAATCGGGTATCAGCAGGGTTGTTTTTTGTGATAAGTACCATAACGAAGACGGTTTGAAGATTCTGGAAAGAGCGGGGATTGAGGTAGTTTTTATTAACCTGGAAGATTAAAATGGAGTTTAATAATAAAAAATCGTTAGCGTTTTTGCCAGTTATTTTTGCGCTGCTTCTTATTACGGGAATTTTTATTGGGATTAAGCTTTCCAGAAATGGGACAAACGAGCGGATGCTTTTATTTCCCCGTCCCGATAAAATAAATAGTGTACTCGATATGATTGAGGACACGTATGTGGATTCCGTTTCCCGCGGGAACCTCGAAGAAGAAGCAATTAATTCAGTTCTAAAGCAGCTCGATCCTCATTCCGTATATATTCCTGCTTCTGAACTTCAGGAAATGAATGAGCCACTGGAAGGAAATTTTAGTGGAATAGGAGTTCAATTTAATTTTCAGGAAGATACAATCGTTATTGTAGGTACTGTTTCAGGTGGACCATCCGAAAAGGTTGGAGTTCTTCCAGGAGATCGGATTGTGAAAGTGAACGACACAATTGTAGCAGGTGTGAAGCTCACCAGCGATAAAATTGTAAGAAGGCTAAAAGGAATAGAAGGTACAAAAGTAAAAATTGCAATTGTCCGACCCGGCATTAAGTTGCCAATAGAATTTACAATTACCCGTGGAAAGATTCCGCTAAAAAGTATTGATATTGCATATATAGCCTCGCCAGGAATCGGGTATCTGAAAATTTCAAAATTTGCAAAAACCAGTTTCGATGAGTTTAATAAATCAATTGTAAATCTCAATAAACTTGGGATGAAGAAAAAGCTCATCATCGATTTACGTGGAAATGGTGGTGGACTCCTTAATGCTGCAACCGATATTGCAGATCAATTTCTGGATGATAAAGAACTTATTGTTTACACCAAAGGCCGGGCCAGACAGCGCATGGATACATATTCCAAACCTTCGGGTTTGTGTATTGGCTTTAACCTGGTTTTATTAATTGATGAATATAGTGCCTCAGCTAGCGAAATCTTAGCCGGCGCTTTACAGGATAACGATAGGGCTACGGTTATTGGCCGCCGAAGTTTTGGAAAAGGATTGGTACAAGAGCAAGCGCTTCTTCCCGATGGTTCAGGAATACGGTTAACCATTGCCCGTTACTATACACCTACAGGCCGGAGCATTCAAAAGCCCTATACTAATGGAGTTGACGAGTATTACGAAGAGCTTGATAAGCGCATTGCACACGGAGAGCTGGAGAAGCAAGATAGCATTCATTTTGATGATTCGTTGCGTTATAAAACTCCCAAAGGGAAAATAGTATATGGTGGCGGCGGTATTATGCCCGATATTTTTATCCCATTCGATACATCCGGGATATCAAACTATTATCAACAAATTTCTTCCAAAGGAATCCTATATCGCTTTGGTTTTATGTTTAGTGACCAAAACCGGCAGGTATTAAAACAATTTAAATCAGTTGGTGAAATGGTGACGTATCTCAAAAAGAAAAATATTTTTGATCAATTTGTTCAATATGCCACCAAAAATGGAATTTCTGCAACTCGCGAAGATCTAAATCGCTCTTCGTTTTGGATCGAAAATCAACTGATGGCATATGTTAGTCGGAATTTTCTTGACAATGAGGGATTTTATCCGATATTACTCAAAACAGACAGTACTTTTCTTAAAGCTGTAGAGGTGTTAAAAAGTAAGTAGTATTTTTTACTGAACACCTTTAATTTAAAACCGTATGATGAATACCTTCTTTTTCAGAGGATTAAAACTTATAGTTATTATTTCATTGATATTGATACCCGTCAATTCAATGCCCCATATTTCAGACAGCTCTTTGAGAGATAAGAGCTATAATCATTCTTCAGCTCCTGTAGATTCCTCTAAAATTTCTTTTTATCTCGATACAGCTGTTTTAGGATCCTTTCATTTTCCAATTCAGGGAAAAGTGATAAGTCATTTTGGTTATAGAGGAAAACGAATGCACACTGGGACTGATATTAAGCTAACTCTTGGAGATACCGTTTGTGCGGCTTTTAAGGGAGTTGTAACCAGATCGATGCATTATTATGGTTATGGAATTCTGGTTGTGTTGCAACATCCCGATAATATCGAAACTTACTATTCTCATTTAAGCAAGGCTATAGTGAATGTGGGAGATACTGTTTTATCCGGCATCCCGATTGGTTTAGGAGGTAGAACCGGAAGGGCAACTACCACCCATCTGCATTTTGAGATTCGAAAAAACAAAAAAGCCCTGAATGCTGAAAAATTATTTGATTTTGAAAATCAGATTGTTCGATCTTTGGTTATTGAGAAAAAACCTGATAAAGTGAAGAAAGAATCTGTTATTTTTAGCAATGAGGAAGATTCTTTAAAATCTGAAATACCTCAAATTGCACCGATTTATCATAAAATTAAAAAGGGGGATACGCTTTATTCGTTGGCTAAACGCTATGGAACTACTGTAGATTCTATATGTAAAACAAATGGAATTCGACCCAAAAGCATTTTGAAACTGGGAACCCGGTTAAAAATGAATTAATCATTAATCGTTTCTGAAATGTTGACTAAAAAGCGAATTGTTTGGAGTTATCTGCTGATAATGGGATGGTTTAATTATTACCACCTTACTGCACAGAATCTGATAATTCAGGAAGGACAAGGCCATCCTTTTGTTTGTACTGATTATTCCCAGGGGAAAGTATTTATAGTTTCTAAAGATGGGAAAGTTGAATGGGAATACCCGGCTAAGGATTGCAACGATATTTGGATTTTGCCAAATGATAACCTGCTTTTTAACACGGGAAACGGAGTTAAAGAAGTAACAAGGAGTAAAGAAATAGTGTTTAACTATGAGTCGAAAAGCGAGATATATGCCTGCCAGCGGCTCGAAAACGGGAATACGTTTATTGGTGAATGCAATTCAGGGAAATTACTCGAAATAACTCCTAATGGCAGTATTGTTAAAGAGATAGACCTTTTGCCCGAAGGCAAAGATGGAGGCCATGCCTATATGCGCAATGCCCGGAAACTTAAAAACGGGAATTATTTAGTCGCCCACTATGGCGAAGATGTAATAAGAGAATACAATTCTTCCGGTAAAGTTGTTAGGGAAATACCTGCTCCTGGAGGCCCCCACAGCGTAATTCGTTTGCCTAATGGAAATACATTGATAGCTACTGCCGATCATCATGGAGGCCCTAAAGTTTTTGAAGTAGATATAAAAGGAAATACCGTTTGGGAAGTTCTCACCAACGAATTACCCGGTATTAGTTTTAAATTTTTAACCGGATTACAACGATTACCTAATGGAAATACCGTTGTTACAAACTGGCTTGGTCATGGACAATTTGGAAATTCGCCCCATATTATTGAAATAACCCGCGATAAAAAAGTGATTTGGACTTTTTTTGATTTTGCAACCATGAAAACGATCTCCAGTATTCAATTGATCGACATACATGGCGATGTGACTAAAGGAGAGATTTGGCATTAATTTACACCTAAATGAACTGCTTCAAATTTCCGAAAATATATCTTGAAATAGTTAAAGGAAACCAAAGAAACCTGCCATTCTGGCTTTTTACAAGTGCTATTTTTATTGTATTGATTATTCCAGTGCTTTTGAAAGATGGCATGTTTATGGACGGCTTGCAATATGCCTGTATTTCAAATAACCTGGCAAATGGGTTAGGGACTTTTTGGGCTCCATTTCTAAGTGCAACATGGTGGAAAAGCGGATCGAATCTCTTTTTAGAACATCCACCATTGGTATATGGTATTCAATCTGTATTCTTTAGGCTTTTTGGGAACGGAATTTATACTGAACGAATGTATTCGTTGCTCACTGCAGTTATTTCGGCTTATTTAATAGCACAAATCTGGAGGTTATTTTTTCGTGAAAATGAACAGCTAAAAACCTTGGCTTGGTTGCCTGTTTTATTATGGATTTGTATACCAGTTTGCTTTTGGTCGTATCAAAACAATATGCTCGAAAATACTGTAAGTGTATTTACATTGACTGCAGTTTATTTTTGCATTAAAGCGATTATCATTCAGCGGACTCAAGTTGTTTTTGCGATATTATCGGGAGTCTTTGTTTTTTTTGCAAGTTTCTCGAAAGGATTGGTTGGATTATTTCCAATAACGGTGTTTGGATTGTCGTGGTTTTTACTGCAGCGGAATTCTCTGAAGGTTATTGTGTTCTTTTTTCTTCTTCAGGTGAGTTCGGTTATCATTATTTATTTAATGCTTCTCAATAACCAAGAAGCATTTCAAAGTTTATCCTTCTATTTTCAACACCGACTTCTTTATCGAATTCAGGAGGAACCTGTAGTTGCAAGCAGATTCTTTATTTTATTCAGATTGTTGGGCGAATTGGTTCCTATCGCTTCGGTCACGGGTGTTTTGTTAGCAATTATTAAAAGTAAAAACGACAAATGGGAAATAGATAAAGATATTCTGAGAAGTTCATGGTTCTTTATATCGATAGGGTTTGCAGGTTCGTTGCCATTAATGCTTACCCATGTGCAGAGAGGGTTTTACCTTGTTCCCTCATTGCCTTTTTTTGCTATTGGATTTTCAATGCTACTAGCTCCTGGTTTGAATGTGCTTATAGGTAAATTAGATATAAAAAGTACCCTATTTTGGAAATTAAAAATAGCCAGTATATGTCTGCTAATAGTAGTTATTTTATTTTCGGGACTTCAGTTTGGCAAAGTAGGTAGAGATAAAGATATCCTTCACGATATTTATATTGTTGGGAAAGTAGTTCCAAAGGGTGAGGTTATGGGTATAAATAATTCGCTTAGCGAAAATTGGTCGTTGCAATTCTATCTGATAAGGCATTTTAATATTAGTTTAACTGCTGCGAATGCCAATAAGAAATATTTACTTATTGATAAAAAAGAAACATTTCGACCTCAAAAGATGTATCAGAAAATAGAATTGTCTACGAGATTATTTGATGTATACAAGATTGAGGATAAGAAATAAAAACTGCATCTTATCTCATTATCACATTTAGTATAGCTGCAGGGATATATCCCATTAGCTCAGCGCTATCTTTAATGCTATGGCTCATCCAAATATATCCTTGTCCTTTTTTTGTATATAAGAAACCAATTCGGGGAAGTTTTCTTAAAGCATCTTTATCGTTATAATTGGGTAACTCACCAATTACGCTTATCTCAATAATAAGTCCTTTTTTCGGAAAAGCTAAATTAAATTTTGAGAGATCAACCTTACACCATCCTTTCTTGGTTGGCGTTACGGTTATATATTCTTCAAGAAGATCATCTCTGAGAGTTTTTAAAGAGGTGTCAGCCTCCAGTAATCTTAAATGAAATGACATTTTTGCTTTAGGTAGGGATGTATAATTAAATTCTACAGATTTTAATGCTGAATTCTGTTTGAAGGGGAAATATAACCGAAAACCTTCTCCCGTGGTGCAGTTCACACTTAATCCATTAAATGAAAGAAAATGTTTTTTACTTCCAATTCTTTCTTCCGTTAAATTATTTGGGTATACTAAAATTTCCTTCAATTTGAAAGGCTTAGCCCTTAATTCAACTATTTCGGAAATTCTATTTATGGAAATAATAGTATCGTGGTAACCGAGGCATGTGAAATAAATACTGCCATTGTCGAATTGGTTAGGAAACTGAAGTATGTATCTTCCCGAAGAATCAGCAACAGTGCCAATGTTAGTTTTATTAAGCATCAGGTTACAATACGAAATAGGTACTTTTGTGTCTTTATCTATAATTTTTCCCCCAATATGTGATTGAGCTATAATTGAAAAGGAAGTTAAACTAAGGATAAACGAAACTTGAACTCTGATTCGAACTTTATTGGTTAGGAGTTTTAAATGTAGCATGTTAATTTATTGATATTGGCTTTTATTTTCAAAATGGTCAATTCAGACACTAAAACTGTCCCACAAACGAAGACATCGCACTCGTGCATATTTCCGGCTCTTCAATAAAACCCATGTGGCCAGAATTTTCAAGTGAAAGAATTTCTCCGGATGCTGTGTGCTGTGCTACCGCCGACATTATTTCATAGGGGATGTAATTATCTTTTTTCCCAAGAATAAATAATACAGGCAGGCTGGTTTCTTTTAAAAGGAGTTGTCTGTCCAGGCGAGCTTTCATTCCTTCCAGCAAGGCAATAATTCCATCCTCCTCACAAAGTGCCCCAATTTCTTTTGCCCGGTTTACCTCAACCGCAAATTTTTCGAGGTTGTCCGTAGCAAATCCTTTAGGAATATTGGTATTAAGAATCAATTCTTTTTTTCCTTGCCTGAAAAGTTCTATTTCCCGGTCGCGGTTATTTCTTTTTTCTTCGGTATCGGCAAAAGGCGTGGAATGAAATAAGCATATTCCGCTTACTTTATGACGATATTTGGCCAGGAACGAAAGAACTACATAGCCCCCCATGGAATGACCGGTTAAAAAAGCTTTTTCAATATTCAGGCTTGTTAACACAGCATCCACAGCCTCTGCTAACAGATCCATATGGTGGACATCTGCAATCTTTCCTGATTTGCCATGTCCAGGAATATCGATAGCAATTACCCTGAAATTTTTGGCTAGTTGCATAGCGAAATCTTCCCAAATCTCTTTGGTTTCTAAATAACCATGTAATAAAACGATTACTTTTCCTGAACCCCTGTCGTCGAAATAAACCGATGAAGTTTTAAAAGGAACTGATTTTAGCATTTTAGTAATTCTTTAAATATTTAATTATTAGCAAACAAAGTTAAGGGATTGATGAATTGTGCTTTTTAAGATTTTTTTATTCTCAGTTATGAAGACTTCATCAAATTTTCAATCTCCTCTGCTTCCAAAGGAATATTTTGCATTAAATCAATTGGTTCTGCCTGGGTAATCAGGATATCGTTTTCCAGGCGAATTCCAACCCCCTCTTCACGGATGTAAATACCTGGTTCACAAGTTATTATCATTCCAGGCTCCAGGATAGAATTTTTGTTTCCCACATCGTGCACATCTAACCCTAAAAAGTGAGAGATACTATGCATATAGTATTTTTGGTATAGGGGTTCCTCCGGATCCTGGTTTCGTATATCTTCCATTGAATAAAGTCCAAGTTTAACATGTTCCTCCTCCCATAGTTTGCAAACCTGTTTTTGGATTAATGTTATGGAAGTGCCTTTTACCATGAGTTGTCGCGATTTTCGAAAAACATTTAGCGTTGCATCGTAAATTTCGCGCTGGCGTTTGTTAAAACGTCCATTCACCGGAATAGTGCGACTGCAATCGGCAGCATAGTTAGCATATTCGGCCCCAAAATCGAGCAGGAGCATTTCCCCGTCTTTACATTGGTTTTTATTGGTGACATAATGTAAAAAGCAAGCATTTTCTCCGGAAGCAACTATAGGATAATAGGCATGTCCTGATGCCCCATTTTTAAGGAACTCGTGCGTTAGTTCCGCTTCCACCTCATATTCATACATGCCGGGTTTCAGAAATTTTAAGGTTCTTTCAAATGCTTTACCGGTTATTTGGCATGCATGTCGTATAATATTTATTTCTTCAGGTTCTTTTTTCAGCCGAAGCTCTGTCATTATGGGAGCAAGTCGCTCTTTACGATGCAACGGAAAACGCCTGGAAAGATATTCCACCATTCTCAAATCGCTGGTTTCAATTTTTGAAGCTACCTTTGAGTTTTCGCAGGTACTAATAAAAAAGGTATTATTAAATGATACCAATTCGGCAATAATTTTTTCAAATTCATCTTCCCAAAGAATAGTTTTAATCCCAGAGATGTTAATTGCTTCCGCTTTTTGCATTTTAAGACCGTGCCAGGTTTCCATTTCTTTGTTAGGTTTCACCATAAAAAGAATTTCACGGAAACGTGCATTAGGATGATCTGGACACACCACAAGCATAGTTTTTTCCTGATAAATTCCGGTTAAATAGAATAAATCGGAATTTTGCCGAAAGGGGAAGAACTGATCGCCATTTCGCGGCATTTCATCGTTAGAGGTTATAATAGCGATAGATTGCTTTGGAAGTTTGTTATTTAGTTTAATTCTATTTTGTTCAAATAAGTGCTTGGATATATGCGGATAAATCATAGCTTAGAATGGATTTAAATTAAAGACAAATTAACATCTTTCATTGCAAAAAGTATAGGAAGCAGGTACATTTGCAAAAATTTTTTTAGAACAGATTAAACTTATACTTTTTTATTTACACAAAAACAGATCATATGAGCAATTTTTTTACTTCGTCTTTAGGGAAGAAGCTGATGATGTCACTGGCGGGATTATTTCTGTGCGTATTCCTGGTAGTACATTTAGGTATTAATTTGTTATTGCTTAGGAGCGATGGCGGGGAGTGGTTTAGGATTGGTGTTGAGTTTATGACTACCAACATCCTGATTAAAATTATGGAGATCTTTTTATTTGGTGGATTTTTACTTCACATAATTTATGGAGTTATCCTGCAAATACAAAGCTGGCTTGCTCGTCCAACGAGATACGCTGTTACCCATAATTCACAAACATCGTTCTTTTCAAAGTACATGATTCATACCGGGGCTGTCGTTTTCATTTTCTTAGCACTGCACTTTGTTAATTTTTACTTTGTAAAACTTGGTTGGACCGAGGCTCCAACCGGAGATAAAGTTGTTGAAGGAAGTCATGATTTTTATAACATGGCTATCAACCTTTTCTCTACGAAAGCTTATGCCTGGATTTATATCGTGTTCATGGTTTTTCTTTCCTTCCACCTGCAGCATGCTTTCCAGAGTGCCTTTCAAACGATGGGTATTAACCATAAAAAGTATACCCCCATCATTAAAGCCATTGGTACTATTTATGCAATTGCAGTGCCAGCAGGTTTTGCCGGAATTCCTATTTATTACTTATTTTTCTATTAGGAATACTTTATCACATGTTTGTGAAAAGAGATACTTTGTAATATTAATTGAATCTTTGAATTTTATAATATGTCAGAACTTAATTCAAAAATACCTCAGGGAACGTTGGCTGAAAAGTGGACAAAATATAAAGCCACACAAAACCTTGTTAACCCTGCCAATAAACGCAAACTCGATATAATTGTAGTCGGAACCGGTCTAGCAGGGGCTTCTGCTGCTGCAAGTCTTGGTGAGCTGGGGTTTAATGTAAAAATATTTTGCTATCAGGATAGTCCGCGACGTGCTCACAGTATTGCTGCACAAGGTGGTATTAATGCTGCTAAAAACTATCAAAACGACGGAGACTCAGTTTATCGTTTGTTTTATGATACTATTAAAGGTGGCGATTACCGTGCCCGCGAAGCAAACGTTCATCGGTTAGCCGAAGTAAGTAATAATATAATTGACCAGTGCGTTGCACAAGGGGTGCCTTTTGCCCGCGAATATGGCGGATTATTAGATAACCGTTCGTTCGGTGGGGCTCAGGTTTCGCGTACGTTTTACGCACGCGGTCAAACCGGACAACAATTGCTTTTAGGTGCTTATAGTGCTTTGAGCCGTCAAATTAAAGCCGGTACCGTTGAAATGCATAACCGCGACGAAATGCTCGACCTGGTTATTGTTGACGGAAAAGCCCGTGGTATTGTTTCCCGTAACCTTATTACTGGTGAAATAGAAAAACATTTCGGTCATGCCGTAGTAATTGCTACGGGTGGATATGGCAATGTTTTCTTTCTATCGACCAATGCTATGGGGTCTAATACCAGCGCAGCCTGGCAGGTTTATAAAAAAGGTGCTTTCTTTGGAAACCCTTGTTTTACTCAAATTCACCCAACCTGTATTCCTGTTCATGGCGACTACCAATCGAAACTGACTTTAATGTCTGAATCGTTGCGTAACGATGGTCGAATTTGGGTTCCAAAGAAAAAGGAAGATGCCGAGGCTGTTCGCCAGGGTAAACTAAAGCCAACTCAAATAAAAGAAGAAGATCGCGATTACTATTTAGAGCGCCGTTACCCAGCTTTTGGTAACCTGGTTCCCCGCGATGTAGCCTCCAGAGCTGCAAAAGAACGCTGCGATGCCGGGTTTGGTGTGGGGACAACTGGATTGGCGGTTTACTTAGATTTCGCTACTTCTATCAACCGTTTAGGCAAAAAGGTAATTGAAGAGCGCTACGGGAACCTCTTTCAAATGTACGAGAAAATTGTAGACGAAAATCCATACGAAACCCCGATGATGATTTACCCAGCGGTTCACTATACCATGGGAGGCGTTTGGGTTGATTACGAACTTCAAACTACCATACCCGGTCTTTTCGCCATTGGTGAGGCTAACTTTTCCGACCACGGAGCTAACCGTTTAGGAGCTTCTGCTTTGATGCAGGGTTTAGCCGATGGATATTTCGTATTACCATATACTATTCAGAATTATTTAGCTGCCGATATTCGCACTCCACGTATGAGTACGGATCTCGATCCTTTTAAGGAAGCTGAAAAGTCGGTGAAAGAGAAAATCGAGAAATTGATGAGTATTAAAGGGAAACATTCTGTTGATAGTTTCCATAAGCGTCTGGGTAAAATTATGTGGGATAAAGTTGGTATGGCCCGTACAAAACAAAGTTGTAGCGAAGCTATTTCCGAAATTGTCGCGCTGCGTGCCGAATATTGGAAAGATGTTCGCGTAACAGGGACAGCTAATGAATTCAATCCTGAACTTGAAAAAGCATTAAGAGTTGCTGATTTTCTCGAATTGGGTGAATTGATGGCCCGCGACGCTCTTAACCGCGAAGAATCTTGCGGCGGGCACTTCCGGGAAGAATATCAAACTGAAGAAGGGGAAGCTGAACGTCACGACGAAAACTTTATGTATGTTGCTGCCTGGGAATATAAAGGCGAAGGTCAGGAACCTGCATTAAATAAAGAGCCATTGATTTACGAAAATATCAAAGTGGCACAGCGTAATTATAAATAATTAATAATTGTCGATTGTTGATTGTTGATTGAAATGACTCAGGAAGAATTAAAATTAAGAACTAAATTGTTTGCCCATAGATGCGTAAAAGTAGCTATGAGTTTTCCTGTTAATACTCTTGGAAAGCATTTAAGAGGCCAGTTAATTCGATGTTCAACTTCGGTAGCTGCTAATTATAGAGCAGCATGTGTTTCTCAATCAAAAAAAGCATTTATTGCTAAAATCAGCATAGTGGTTGAAGAGATTGATGAAGCACAATTTTGGTTAGAGTTTAGTATAGATGAAAACTTAATTGAAAGTAACAAGCTTGTAGATTCTACTAAAGAGGCAAATGAATTGAAGGCAATATTCGTAGCTTCAAGAAAAACTGCTCAATTGAATAATAAGTCGAACAGCAATCGACAATCAATAATTGTAAATTAAAACATTTAGAAAATGGATTTTACATTAAAAATATGGCGTCAAGAAAACGCCCAAGCCAAAGGGAAGTTTGTAACATACAAAATTTCTAAAATTTCGGAGGATTGCTCCTTCCTTGAAATGTTGGACCAATTAAACGAGCAATTAGTTGATAAATTTGATCATCCTGTTTGCTTTGACCACGATTGCCGCGAAGGTATCTGTGGGATGTGCAGTTTGTATATCAATGGCCGTCCGCATGGAAACGACCAGGGGATTACTACCTGCCAGCTTCATATGCGCAAATTTAAAGATGGCGATACAATTGTAATCGAACCTTGGCGTGCAAAAGCATTTCCTTTGATTAAGGATTTAGTAGTTGACCGTGTTGCTTTCGATAAAATTATTCAGGAAGGGGGATATGTTTCTGTAAACACCGGTGGTGTGCCTGATGGAAATGCTATCCCAATCTCGAAAGAGAAATCGGATTTAGCAATGGATGCAGCTCAGTGTATAGGTTGTGGTGCGTGTGTTGCTACCTGCAAAAATGCTTCGGCCATGTTGTTCGTTTCAGCTAAAGTATCACAATTAGCGCTTTTACCACAAGGAAAACTCGAAGCAAAAAAGCGGGTTGAAAATATGGTGTCCAAAATGGACGAGCTTGGTTTTGGTAGCTGCACCAATACTGGGGCTTGCGAAGCTGAATGTCCCAAGGAAATAAAGATTAGCAATATTGCACGTTTGTTCCGCGAATATTATGTTTCAACGGTAAGTTAATTCTTAAAACGATAAATACAACTGGAAAGGGCGGTGTTATACACTGGCCCTTTTTTGTTTTATGGCTCCTGCCTATATTTGATCTAATCTGCTATTGCCTAAATACAGAGTAATAAAGTGCTACGCAACCTTTTTTTCAATAACTCGTCTAGTTGAAAAAAAAATGAGTTATGCGATTCCAAAATGTTTATATGTTTCTTTTCGTCATGTTTGCAAATCTGCCACTAGGTTTAATAATAATTGACAGACAGAAAAATCCCACTGAAAATAGTAGTAAGACAAAGCGGCTAAACAGGAAGGCTGATGTGGATGTCAATTTCTGTATGTTAAATCATAAAGGCGAGCCTTCCACTTTATTTAAGGAAGGTGAGCATTTTTCTTTTTCTCTATCCCTTCAAAATAGGACTGGAGATACCCTATTTTTAGATAATTCTTTTCTTGCTGATGGGAATGGATTTTGTTCGGTTTTTAATGAATCCAATCAATTGGTAGGGAGTCCATTTTCTTATAATGGAGTTGCAATAGTGAGTTCAGATGCGCATCCCTTTTTTGGGAAAGATAATGTTTACAAACTCACTGTGCCCTGGAGCGATTCGCGAAACAACTGGAGCACGCTTCACTATAATTTTAGAGGGACAATACAGAAAAATCTACCCCGTGGTAAGTATTTCACGATATTTAAACACCGGTTTTGTTTCGATCGAATGCCTGATTTGCCATCGCTTTGCATTCAACCTATCACAACGAAAATTGAATTTGAGGTTAGATAGATGTATTAGGTGCATATTTTACTTATTCTGCGGTATATTAAAATAAAAGGCCTTAAAATAAAATATACCGGAAAAAGTATAGCTGGTAACCGAATTACCTTCCAATCGCGGAAATGGGTCAGGTAGGGCATCAGGATTGAAATTTTATAGCTTAAGGACCGCTTCATTTTTGCCAGATAAAAATAATTTTTTATCATGTGCGAAAATGTCCATGTTTGCTTTCCTGTCTCTATTGATTTTTCGGCAAAATGAAGTATGGACGCTTTAATGTGTTTTTTTAGTTCTGTTTGTATGTTGGTTCCCATGATAGAATTACATAGGCATATAGATTGGATCACCGGAACTTCAAGTTTTTGCGATACTGCCATTTTAAATAATTCCTTTTGCTCATCCTGATTAATGAGTTGAAATGCGTTGGCAACGTCCCAAAGCCAACTCAATCTATACCAGGAGTGTTTATAACCATGAATAGTAAGATAAAATAGATGGTTCGTAAGTTTCATTCCTTTAATTACTTGCTCTCCAATAGTAAGTGACAGGGATTCCTGAAAAATGGTTTCTTCAAAATCAGAATTTATTAGCTTTTTGGGGAATATCTTCCAATGCAATTCAACCAGGATATTAGTAATAGGACTTCTCATACTATAATCGCTAAAATGATTCATATAGTATCGTTTTTGGATGGAATTCATTTGATTATAGAATTCACCGCCTTTATACCCAAGTGAGCTAAGAACAGCAACTGCCGATTGGAAATGATCTGGTTCTACAAAAAGGTCCAGATCACTGAATTGTCGCGAAGTAAAATTTCCATATAACTGGTAAGATAAGAAAGGCCCTTTTAGAATATAAAAATCAAGGGTATTCTTTTTAAAAGCTTCCGAAATGAGTGCAAGATTTTGCGTTAGTTGCATCGACCGAAGTACCTTTTGGTCGTATTTCGATTTCATATCTACCAAAATAGTTGGTGGTACTTCAAGCAAAGACGATTTAATACCCGTATAAACCGCTGGAAATATTTTGTGCTGTTCCGCCAGTTTAACAAATTTCTCCCACCGAAAAGATTTTAAATCAGGAGAATTTGATAATAAGACGTTACCCCTAAGCCGGGTTCTGCAAACATCCAGAATTAATTGGAGTTCGGGATTTGAAGATGTATAGAGAGCTAGCTTTGTCATAGGCTTTATCCAAATAAAAATACAATTTTTTATAGAATACCGTCAGGAATATTATCTTTAAACCACAAAACGCAATCCTATAAATTTTTCATCCAAAATGAGGTCGTTTCGTTATAAAGCATTTGGATTATATATTGAATCAGAACTTGAAATTCCGGAGTTTCTTCCGACTGATGAAGAGCCGGGAATTTTTATTGGTTTAGGCGAAGTTCCCGATCAATTGGTTTCTCCTCAGTTTATAGGGGTTCGCTTTCAGGCATCTCCCAATCAGTTTATTTTAAAGGTGGATAATATTGCGAATTATTATGCCGAGGCTGGGCATACTATTACAGTTCAACCATCCGAAAACGCTGAGATGGCAGATGTGCGGTTGTTTTTGCTGGGTTCAGTTTTTGGTGCCTTAATTCATCAGCGGGGATTACTTCCTATGCATGGCAGCTCACTGGTTTTCGGAGAAAGCGCCATTATTTTTTCAGGGGTTTCAGGTGCAGGAAAGTCTACGCTTGCTGCAGGATTCATAAAACGTGGATATAAAATATTAAGTGACGATATAAGTGTGGTTTCGGTTAACAAACAAAACCTTCCTGCTGTTTCTGCCGGATACCCTCAAATGAAGTTGTGGGCCGATTCTTTGGAAAAACTGGGAATAGACCCGAATTCTCTTTCTCGGGTTCGAAAACAACTTAACAAACATAATTTTGAAGTGGTTGATGCTTTTGAATCTGCCAAATTGCCGCTTTCAGGAATCTATATCCTACATACCAAAAACTCTCCGGGAATTGAAGTTGAAGATTTAAAGGGGATAGAAAAATTCAATGCCTTAAAGAATAATACGTATCGGTTAAATTTTGTCAGGGGATTGGGAAATAACGAAGCAAATTTTAATCACCTTTCGGCAATAGCTCAAAATTGTTTTGTAAGGAGGCTGTCAAGGCCATCTAAAGGCTTCTCCACTGACTCCATAATCGATATTATTGAAAATAAGCTCCATTCAATAGGATGAACACAATTGATTATAAACGAATTGTTTGGTTAGCATCCTACCCTAAATCCGGAAACACCTGGTTCAGAGCGTTTTTGGCAAATTTATTAAGAAATAGCAACACACCGGCCGATATCAATGAATTGGAGGGAGGTCCCATTGCCAGCAGTCGCCAGTTGTTTGATGAAGCTACCGGGTTATCCTCTGCTGATATGATTCCTGATGAAATAGAAAAACTTCGTCCACTGGTTTATGAATACATAGCCCAACAATCGGAAGATGTTGTTTTTCATAAAATTCACGATGCTTATACATCCACTCCCGATGGCAAACCCCTTGTGCCAGAAAGTGCCACCAAAGCTGTGATTTATTTTGTTCGGAATCCGCTTGATGTGGCCGTTTCATTTGCTCACCATTCCAATTTAGGGTTCGATGTTATTGTAAAAGCAATGAACACAAACGAATATGCATTTTGCAACAAGCCATCTAAACTTCATATGCAACTAACTCAGCGTTTGCTTACCTGGAGCAATCATATAATAAGTTGGGTGGATAATTCGAATTTGCCGCTTATAGTGATTCGGTACGAAGATATGAAGCTTGCCCCATTTGAAACATTTTCGAAAGCTATTCAGTTCTGCGGATTAAATTTTAACGATTCTCAAATAAGGGAAGCTATTGCCAAAAGCGATTTCAACGAATTAATGAAACAGGAAAAAGAAAAAGGGTTTAGGGAAAAAAGCCCCGAATCGGAAAGCTTTTTCAGAAAAGGAAAAATTGGCTCATGGAAAGAAGAGTTATCAGCTGAATTGGTAGAAATAATTATCAAAAATCATTTCGAAATGATGGGTCGTTTTGGTTATCTGCCTGAAAGTAAATAAGTATTCTTAGGACGTTTTGCATCTCAAAAGAGATTTTCTGTATATTTATGCAGTTTCGGAAATTTGTCTTAGTCGGATACAAGAAATTCATAATATTAATGATACGTTTACCGATATATTTAACTCATTTACCGATAAAGTGTTCCAAACTACTATAGGAACAAATATTTTTACATCGAAATAAAAATTTTTACCATGGAAAACAGAGACGAATGGAATCCAAACAGCAAATTGATATTAGCTGTGTTATTAATAGGAGCAGGGTTGTTAATGCTTGCCAAAAATTTTGATATTTTGCCATGGAATGTTCATTATGCTTTATTCTCGTGGCCGATGTTATTAATTGCTGTTGGAGCTCTGCAACTTGTTAAACATCCTCAAAAAACATTTGGTTTGGTTTTAATCAGTGTAGGTGCATTTTTTCTCATACCACGAGTATTTCCGGTTTCTATTGATTTTGCACGTCTTTTTTGGCCAGCTATCTTTTTAGGAATTGGTATTATGATATTATTCCGGCGTAAAAATGGATATAAGCACTGGCACAACCAAACAGTAAATTCATCGGATATTATCGACGAAGTAAATATTTTCGGCGGTACCGAGCGCCATATGACTACCAAGAACTTCAGAGGAGGTGAAACAGTTGCCATATTTGGCGGGTCTGTTTATGATTTTACCGATTGTGACCTGGCCGAGGGCAAAAATGTGCTGGAAGTAGTAAATATTTTTGGAGGATCGAAATTCATTATCCCATCCCATTGGAATATTCATGTAGAGGTCGTATCGATATTTGGGGGCTTTGCCGATAAACGTAAGGTTGGTATTCGCTCACCTGAAAATATGAATAAAGAATTGTTTATTAAAGGCGTTGCAATTTTTGGTGGTGGGGAAATAAAGAGCTTTTAAGCAAGCGTATTCAAATAAGGGAAAGCTGGTTTTAACCA
>JAIFLU010000281.1 GCA_020048915.1 Bacteroidota bacterium
ATGATATCATAACGGTCAAAGCGATATATTAAAAAATTGCTATATTAACAGCTTAATTACCATCAAAATCCTTTTATTATGAGAAAAGCTCTGTTTTTTTGCTTTACAATTATTTTAATGAGCTCTGTTTTTACGAGCTGTAAAAAAGGTAAAAAAGTTATTGACCCTGGTTTTAGTGAATATATCAGCGCTTTTACGTCAGGGGAAATTTCGGTTTCTTCCAATATTCGAATTGAATTAACGGATGAAATTAAAGAAGAGGTTTTACCAAATACAGAAATTACAGAAGATCTGTTTGACTTCTCTCCTAATATTAATGGCAAAGCATATTGGATAGATAAACGGACAATTGAATTTAGACCGGATGAATGGCTAAAATCGGGAAAGGATTATGAAGTCAAGTTTTATCTTAAAAATATCTTAAAAATTGATAAGAAGTTTAGAATTTTTGAGTTTGGTTTTAATACCAAAAAGCAGTCATTTGCTGTTTCTATTGATGGTTACGAGCCATACAATATTGAAAACCTTGCTAAGAATAAAATAACCGGACTTATTCAAACAGCTGATGTTGTTGATGAATCAAGGTTGGAAAAAATATTGACTTCAAAGCAGGGGGATAAAAAATTATCTATTTCATGGCAACATAGCGAAAATAATATTCATAAATATCAAATTGACAGTGTTGGTAGGTATGAAAAAGAAAGTAAAGTTGAAATCGCATGGGATGGCAATGATATAGATGTGGATAATAAAGGGGAAGAAGTTCTTATAATACCTTCAATATATGATTTTTTAGTACTAGAAGCTAAAGCTTTTCAGGAGCCAAACCAATATATTTCGTTACGATTTTCCGATCCCTTGGACAAAAAGCAGGATCTTAAAGGATTAATTACTATAGATAAGAATGCTGATCTTAATTTTGAAATAGATAAAAATACTGTGAATATCTATTTTTCGGAGAAGATTTCCGGAACTTTAAAATTGGATGTTAATATAGGGGTTCGCAATTCCATGGGCTCTCCTCTGAAGGAATCTTATAGAAAGGAAATAGTGTTTGAAAATATTAAACCTGCTGTCAGACTTCTTGGAAAAGGGAATATCCTTCCTGATTCCAAAGGTTTGATTTTCCCATTTGAAGCAGTTAACATTAAAGCGGTTGATGTTAGAATTGTAAAAATTTTTGAAAATAACGTTCCCCAATTTTTCCAGGTAAATAATTATGATGGACAATATCAATTAAAACGGGCTGGGCGTTTAATAATCTTAAAAACAATTAGTTTATCGGGTACTGATAAATTAATTGATTATAAGCAATGGAATACATTTTCACTTGATCTTTCGGAATTAATAAAGCAGGAACCTGGCGCAATTTACAGAATCGAATTAAGTTTTAAGAAATCCTATTCTACCTATCCATGCGAGGGTGATTCTGAATCTGATGATAAAAAAACGGATGAATTTCAAACTGTTTCAACCGATGAATTTGAAAAAGAGTTAGAATATTGGGATGCAGGTGATGATTATTATGAATATGAATATAGTGATTATGATTATGAAGGAGAAGGAGATGGATATGACTGGAATGAAAGGGATAATCCCTGTTCTGCCTCCTACTTTGCTGAAAATCGTAAAGTTACTACTAATATTATTGCTTCAAATATTGGATTAATTGCAAAGGGTTATGGGAATAACTCTATTTCTTTGGCGGTTACGGATATTGTATCTGCTAATCCTCTAGCAAGCGTTAATATTGATATCTTAAATTATCAACAACAAATTATAGGGTCAGCTACAACTGATGGAAATGGTTTTTGTACTATTGAAGCAAAGGGAAAACCTTTTTTAATTGTTGCTAAAAATGATCTTCAACGTGGCTATTTAAAAGTAGATGATGGAAGCGCTTTATCAGTTAGTCAGTTTGATGTTTCGGGACAAACGATTCAAAAAGGGATAAAAGGTTTTATTTATGGAGAAAGGGGCGTATGGCGACCTGGAGATACTGTTTTCTTAACCTGCATCATCGAGGATAAATTAAAGCAGTTACCTTCTACTTATCCTATAGTTCTTGAGTTATTTACCCCTCAAGGTCAACTTTTCAAAAAAATTGTCAAAACTTCAGGAATGAATGGGTTTTATAGCTTTGCTTTTAAAACTAATGATGATTCACCAACAGGTAACTGGCAAATTAATATTAAGTTAGGTACTGTTATCTTTAGTAAAAAGCTTCGGATAGAAACTGTAAAACCTAATCGGTTAAAAGTAAATCTTGATATTGGAAAGGCTATCATTAATACCGGTAAGTTTTCGGGTTTGCTAACCGCTAAATGGTTACACGGAGCTCCGGCTTCCGGATTAAAATTTCAGGTAACTGCAAATGTTTCCAAACTTAATACAGCTTTTAAAGGGTATGATGGATTTTATTTTGATGACCTTACCAGAATTTTTAACGTCGAAGAAAAGAGTGTAAGTCAGGGTAATTTGGATAGTGATGGAAATTATACGATTGAAGGGGGATTAGATCTTGATAATAGTGCACCTGGGATGCTCCGTGCTGCAATTTTAACAAGGGTATATGAACCTGGGGGTGAATTTAGTATCGATAATCAAATTGCGACTATATCTCCGTATATGTCTTATGTGGGAATAAAAATCCCTAAAGATAAGTTTGGATATTTGGAGACTGATACCAATCAATATTTTGAGCTTGCTACGGTTAATAAGGACGGGAAACCTGTAAATAAAAATAATCTTGAGGTATACATTTACAAGCTTGATCGCAATTGGTGGTGGAATGCTTCAAATGATGTTTTAGCCAATTATGAATCAAATACGTATGCTACTCCTGTTTTTCATCAAAAGGTCAATACTGTTAATGGAAAGGGAAGATTTAAATATCGGTTGAATTATCCCGATTGGGGAAGGTTTTTAGTAAGGGTTGTAGATAATGATGGGGGACACGCTACTGGTAAAGTTTTATATTTTGATTGGCCAGGCTGGAGAGGAAGAGCAGACAGGGCCGACTCTAAATCGGCTGCTATGTTAAGTTTTAATACAGATAAAAATACATACAATGTTAGTGAAAAAGCAAATATAATATTTCCATCACCTAAAAATGGACGAATTCTTATTTCTCTGGAAACAGGCTCCAAAGTGTTAAAACAATGGTGGGAGGAAAGTAGTGGAAAGGAAACAAAAATTAGTTTTGATATTACGGAGGAAATGGCTCCTAATATTTACATTAATGCCACATTAATTCAGCCTCATAGCAGTAAAACAAACGATTTGCCTATACGAATGTATGGTATTGTTCCCGTTAAAATTGAAAACCCGGTTTCCCATCTATATCCTGAAATTATTGTTCCGGCAATTATTCGTCCAGAGACCGAATTTACAGTTGGAGTTAAAGAAAAGAATAGCAAAAAAATGACCTATACTTTAGCAATTGTTGATGAGGGATTATTAGATTTAACAAGGTTTAAAACTCCTGATCCCTGGACAGAATTTTATGGACGTGAAGCACTAGGAGTTAAAACTTGGGATTTATACGATTATATTATTGGTTCTTATGGTGGAACTATCGAAAAATTATTTGCTATTGGCGGGGATGGCGATCTTCGCGGTTCGGGTGATAAAAAAGCCAACAGGTTTAAATCTATTGTGAAATTTCTAGGACCTTTTGAATATACTGGGGGACTGCAAGAGCATAAAATTTTATTACCACAGTACATTGGATCGGTTAAAGTGATGGTTATTGCAGGTAATGGTTCAGCATTTGGAAACGCTGAAAAAGCTGTTCCTGTGCGGAAGCCATTGATGGTCCTTGCCACATTACCTCGGGTTGTTGGCCCTGGTGAAATGGTTATTTTACCGGTTTCTGTTTTTGCACTCGAAAGCAAGGTTCGAAATGTTTCCGTTGAAGTTCAGACAAGTTCAAATTTCAAAATTGATGGGAGCAGCTCTAAAACAATCACTTTTAATAAGCCAGGGGAGTCTGATATAACCTTCAAATTAAATGTTGTACCCAAAATCGGTGTAGGAAAAGTTAAGGTTATTGTTAAAAGTGGGAATGAGGTAGATCAATATGAAATCGAGATTGAAATTAGGAACCCTAATCCAAAAATTAAACTCTTCTTTGAAGAGTTTCTAGAGCCAGGTAAAACGTCAACACTACAGTATAAATTACCTGGTATTGCCGGAACCAATAAGGCTACTATTGAAATTTCCTCTATTCCTGCTATTGATCTTAGACGAAGGTTGGGATACTTAATCGAATATCCACATGGTTGTGCTGAACAAACTACTTCGGGGGCTTTTCCACAATTATTTATCTCAAATTTTGTTGAGTTAGATGATTTATCTAAAAAACGAACTTTGGAGAATATTCAAGCGGCTATTCAAAGACTGAATACGATGCAATTATCAGATGGTGGTGTTGCCTATTGGCCTGGTTTGGCTGATCCAAATTTGTGGATTACCTCTTATGTTGGTCATTTTATGCTTTTAGCGAAGGAAAAGGGATATGAAATACCATCAGGATTTCTAAAAAATTGGCAGAAATTTCAAAAGAAAGAGGCAAGAAACTGGGTTAATTCTACTTCAACATATGAATATTATTATCAGAACGACCTTATTCAAGCATACAGATTATATACACTGGCGTTGGCGGGTGAGCCTGAAATTGGGGCCATGAACCGAATGAAGGAATCGAAAAATTTATCTATTCAGGCAATTTGGAGGTTAGCAGCAACTTATGCTCTTGCTGGACAACCTGAAATTGCCAAACAACTGATGGTTAAAGGGAATGATGATTTAAAGCCCTATTTAGGTTTTAATTACACGTATGGGTCTCTTGAGCGCGATTGGGCTATGGTCCTCGAAACATATGCTCTGGTCAACGATAAGGCTAATTCTTTCGTTTATTTAAAAAAATTAGCAGCGGTGTTAAGTAATGATAGTTGGTTGAGCACTCAAAGTACAGCTTATAGTTTATATGCTATTGGTAAATGCGTTGATCAGTTAAAACTTGGTGGTCCTGTAAATGTTTCGTATGCTGTTAATGGTAAATCCTTGGTAAAAGTAGATTCTAAATTTCCATTAGTTCAAAATAGTATCGATCCAAATACAATCAATGGGAATATTAAGGTTTCAAATTCCGGAAAAGGGTCTTTATTCGTCCGCGTTATGACAGAAGGACTTCCGGAGGTTGGGCCTGTTGAAGGATATGAAAATAACCTCCAGATGAATGTAAGGTTTAATGATAAGGATGGAAATTCCTTAAATATTGATAATTTAAAACAAGGGGAAGATTTTATTATGGAAGTAAGTGTTCGAAATTCTTCTCAAATTGGAAATTATAAAGACTTAGCCCTTACTCAGATTTTACCATCGGGTTGCGAAATAATTAATGCCCGATTTTTGGAAATGGAATCGGAAGAGAATACTAATGTTTTCACTTATCAGGATATTAGGGATGATAGGGTATTGACTTATTTTGATTTGAAAAGGGGGGAATCAAAAACCTTTTCTATTCGGTTAAATGCATCTTACTCCGGGAGGTATTATTTTCCAGGAGTATATTGCGAAGCAATGTATGAAGCAAAAGTTAACGCCCTTTCAACCGGTCAGTGGATCGTAATTGAATAATTTGGAAAGTAAATTAGTGAAACTAATTATTGTTTTCCTAAAAAAATGTAAACTAAGAGTTCTGCTTGGAATTATTCTCTTGGTTTACATTTTCTTTTTGCTTCCCCGAAATTGGTTTGATAACCCTGTTTGTACTGTTGTTTATGATAAAAATGGGGAGCTGCTGGGCGCTAGAATTGCTTCAGATTACCAATGGAGGTTTCCCAGGGATTCTGTTATTTCTGAAAAAATTGAAAAATGTATCTTAGGTTTTGAGGATGAGTATTTTTACTTTCATCCTGGTTTTAACCCTGTTTCTTTATCAAAAGCCCTGCGTTCTAATATTAAAAAAGGAAAGAAAATCAGGGGGGGGAGTACCATTACTATGCAACTTTGCAGATTATATCGAAAAAATTCTAAAAGAACTATTTCAGAAAAATTAACCGAAATTTTAATAGCCAGTCGTATTGAATTGCATTATTCGAAAAAGGAAATTCTGGGACTTTATTTATCGAATGCTCCTTTTGGTGGAAATATTGTAGGGGTGGAAGCTGCCGCCTGGAGATATTTCGGCAGGTCCTCCAAAAATTTATCCTGGGCCGAGGCCGCAACATTGGCTGTTCTACCTAACTCCCCTTCTCTTATACATCCCGGCAGAAATAGACAATCCCTCAAATTAAAAAGGGATAAGCTTTTATGGAAATTGAGGGATAAGGAATTAATTTCTAAAGAGGATTATAACCTTGCTATTCTCGAAGAGATCCCTGAAAGACCGTCTAATTTACCTACAGATGCTATCCATGTGACAAATTATTTTGCAAATCAAGGGACAAAAGTAGTTTACAGCACCATTGATAAGAAGATACAATTAAATACGCAACGGATAGTAAATGAATACTTAAAAGTGCTTGAGATAAATAAAATATATAATGTTTCGGTTATTATTGCTGATGTAAAGTCTAATAATATTATTGCCTATATAGGAAATGCTAATAATGGGAAAGCAATTAATAGTCCAGCTGTTGATATAGCTCGGGCACCAAGAAGTACAGGTAGCATTATAAAACCTTTGCTTTATGCCTCTATGATTAATGATGGGTTAATATTACCAAGCACCCTTATTCCTGATATTCCAACCCGAATTTCAGGTTTCAAACCTGATAATTACGATGGGACTTATTTTGGTGCAATTCCGGCAAAAAATGCTCTTTCCAGGTCCTTGAATGTCCCCATTGTTCGAATGCTTCAAACCTACGGAGTCGAGAAGTTTTATAATAATTTAAAAAAATTGGGAATGACTACCTTAAAGTTTACTCCCGACCACTATGGTTTAACCTTAGTGGTTGGTGGAGCTGAAGGGTCTTTATTTGATCTGACGGGTATATATTCTAATTTATCCAGAATTTTAGTAAATTATAATCTAAATCAAAACTATAGTTTACAGGATATAAAACCTTTAAATTTAATGCATAATATTAGCAGTAGTAATAAAGAAATTAATACCCCGATAAATGCCGGAAGTATTTATCTGATGTTTGACGCATTGTTATCGGTTAACCGACCAGAAGAGGAAGAAAATTGGAGAAATATTTCATCCGCACGAAAAATCGGTTGGAAAACCGGAACAAGTTATGGATTTAGAGACGCATGGGCCATAGGAACAACCCCGGAGTATGTAGTTGGTGTTTGGGTCGGAAATGCAAATGGTGAAGGTAGACCTGGATTAACTGGAATTGCTGCGGCAGCTCCTTTAATGTTTAATATATTTAGTACTTTAAAAATAAATACTTGGTTTAGTAAACCTTATGACGAACTAACGAATGTTATAGTTTGCAAACAAAGCGGTTTTAAAGCTGGAAGGTTTTGTGAAGAAACAGATACAATTTACACTGCACTTAAAGGACTTGAAACAAATCTTTGTCCTTATCATCAGCTAGTTCATTTATCATCTGGCAAAAAATTTCGGGTTTCTATGAATTGTTTGGATACATCACAGATTGTTTCAGTTCCATGGTTTATTCTTCCTCCTGCTCAAGAGTGGTATTTTAAGCAACATAACCCCTTTTATAAAACATTACCTCCAATGCAAAGCAATTGCAGTACTGATGAAATCCAGTCAATGGAAATTGTTTATCCGGCCGATGTTTACAAGATATTTATACCTAAGGAACTTGATGGCTCAAAGGGCAAATTAGTGATCGAAATAGCTCATCGTAATCCTAAAGCTTCATTGTTTTGGCATTTAGATGATGTTTTTCTTGCTGAAACAAATTTTTTCCATCAGCTTGCCATAACTCCTAACCCAGGATGGCATACTTTATCTGTGGTTGACGGGTTTGGTAATTATTTAAACAAGAAATTTTTTGTATTGGAATAATGCATTATGGAATGGGGTCATAACCGTGCCCTCCCCAAGGATGGCAACGAATGATGCGTTTAAACGATAGATATAAACCTTTGATAGGACCGTGTATTTTGAATGCCGAAATTGAATATTCGGAGCATGAAGGTACAAAACGGCATCTTCCGCCTAAGAAAGGAGAAAGGGTATACTGATATAGGCGTATAAGAAGGATAAAAATCCAACTAAAAATCTTATTTAGAGCGTGAAGCAAGTTCATTCATAATTTTTAGTAATGAAATCTCTAATACAGCATAGGGTAAAATTTCCTTGGAGGTGTAAATAATTACAATTTGAAGATAATTGAAGTTTTTTCTATTATTAAGTAAGTGTTTGTTTTTCCGGTATATTTCTCTTAAAAGTCGTTTAATCTTATTTCGGCTTACGGCTTTTTTAAAATTACGTTTGCTTGCCGTAAAAGCAATTTGAATATTATGAGAATCTATTTCATTAAAAGAATATACTGCTTTTAGTGGATAGGCGAAATAGGAACTCCCCTTTTCAAAAAGAAAATCAAAAGCCTTTTTGCTACATAGGCGTTCCGATTTTTTAAAAGTGAAATCAGACATTTTTAGCAAAAAGGCTTTTAAATACTGGTTTAATTATTTAACTATTGGATTTCCATTAGTCTTATCCAATTTAGTATCAGTTTTATTGTCGTGTTTATTAAATTCTTTAATAAACTGTTCTAGAGCCATTGTCATTGAAGGAGCTTGAGGCATGGGAGCCTGAATATCTAATCGAAGTCCTGCTTCTTTTATGGCCTTGGCTGTAGCATCACCAAAACTGGCGATTTTTATTTCCCGTTGTTCAAAATTTGGAAAATTCTCAAAAAGAGCCTTAATTCCGGAAGGACTATAAAATACCATGATATCATAATTTATAGTTGATACATCGGAAAGATTACTGCTAACGTTCTTGTAAAAAATAACTTTAGTATATTTTATTTTTAACCTGTCTAAAAATTTAGGAATATCTGCTTTTATTAAATCCGAAACCGGAAGCAGGTATTTGTCTTCTTTGTGTTTCAAAAATATCTCTACCATATCGGTGATGTTTCCATTACCATAAAATATTTTCCGTTTTCTGTATACAATATATTTTTGAAGATAAAAAGCCGTAGACTCTGAATTACAAAAATATTTCATAGTGTCAGGAATCACTATACGCATCTCTTCACTAATCCTGAAAAAATGATCGATGGCCGTTTTACTGGAAAATACGACTGCAGTATGAGTTAGAATATCAATTCTATACTGTCTGAATTCTTTTGCCGAAACTCCTTCAACATGGCAAAAAGGCCTAAAATCAATTTTCAGATTATTTTTCTCAGCCAATTCAAAATAAGGAGATTTCTCCGATTCAGCTGGCTGAGGTTGAGTTACCAATATTTTTTTAATTTTCAAGGTATTAAATATTTAGTAAATTATACATAAAAAGGCTTTATATAATTGTATCAGAGGCTTTTATTAAAATAACTACAGGCAATATTTCAACGGCGCAAAGATATAAAATCAAAAAGAAAAAAGATACATGCTTTTTATTAACAATTTGGAATCCTCTAAATAATACTAAAAGCATTAAAGAAGAGATTATAAATAATGAAAAAAATAGTAAGCCTGTTTGTATGTGGTTATTTACAAATGGGATGGATAAAGTAATTGGAAGTAGAAATAATCCTAAGGCTTTATTGTAAATTGTAACATGATGTAATATTTCAGAAAAATCGTCCTGAACCTTAAAAATATAACCAATAAATTTGTAAAGAGCAGCCTTAAACTGAAAAAAAAGAAAGATACCAGAACTATAAATCAATATGTTTGCAAGCGGAAGATTTGTTAAATTTTTTAAATTATAACGAATAGAGAGGTAATAAAGGAACAATCCAATATTTAGGGAAAACAGAAGTTGGAGACCAATAGAAAGATTTCGAAACAGTATATTTTTATCACGATATAATCTATTGGCTAATTGATAATTAAATAAAGATTCTACTATTTGATATAAATACTTTTGGTAAAGGCTTTTTCCCCAGGCAAATATGGAAATCGATAGAATGGCCAGTAAAACGTACCATCCGTTTATATTGCTTTCCCGTGTTTTACCTTCATATCCAAAATTGGCTTTATCCTTTGCAGAAATGTAAGTCTTAAGAGTTTTTGCTGATTGGGAGTTTGCTTTTATATCTTCTTTGTAGTGTAAATGAATTGTTTTCTCGTTTATGTTGGACAAAAAATTTTCATTTAATTCAGAGCCGTTGTAATCGGGTAAAGATTTAAAAGATGGAACAAACCCTGAGTAAATCCTTGTCAAACTTCCTTCAAACGATGTCGTATCTGAAATTATTACCTTTTTTTTTGGTGCATTTGACTGAGATAGTTTTGCTTCTCTTTCGTCTGCGGCTTTAAATATGGCTTCAATTCTGCTTTGATCTATAGAAATAGAGTCATTAATTCCAATGATTTTAGGTCTGGCTTGTTGAATAACTGACTGAGAAACAGGAGATAAACTTTTTTTTGCTGTGGTGTCTTGAAGAAAAGTATTTACAAAATAATTTTCTGTGTAAAACAAAGGGGTATTATGAAGGTTTGCAATTTGTTCTACGATGAACATTCCCTTTGCCATAAAAAAAGAATTTAAATTATTTTGCAAAGATAGTAATTAATTATTGAGAAAATTATGAAGTTTTAATATTAATTTGTAATTTATAAGGTTTTTTGATTATATGATTTTTTTATTTTGTACGTGTCTTAGCTTGTCTCTAACGGTTTTTTTCTCTAAATTATTTTTGAGGGCCTCGGTTAAATCTACTCCTGTTTGGTTAGCGAGGCATATCAAAACAAATAATACATCTGCCATTTCATCTTCCAGGTTTTTATCTAAATCACTTTCTTTAGAAGATTGTTCGCCGTATTTTCTGGCAATTATCCTTGATAATTCACCAACTTCTTCCATTAGCAACGCTAAATTAGTTAATTCATTAAAATAGCGTACTCCATATTTTTTAATCCATTGGTCTATTGTGTTTTGAGCATCAGTTATTGTCATTATTTTTTAATTTTAGAATCAATTATAATTGTTACTGGTCCATCGTTAATTAACGATATCTGCATATTTGCACCAAATATTCCTGATTTTACTGAAAGTTGACAATTATTTTTTAAATAATTAATAAACTTTTCATATAATGGTATCGCAATTTCAGGCTTTGAAGCTTTAATGTAGGATGGTCTGTTTCCTTTTCGGGTTGATGCAAATAGTGTAAACTGGCTTATTATTAAAAGCTCTCCGTGAATATCCAGAACGGACAAATTCATAACCTGATTCGAATCATTAAAAATTCGGAGGTTTAATAATTTATTCCCTACCCATTGAATATCTTCATCATTATCGTGGTCTTCAATTCCAATCAAAACCAATAAACCATCTTGAATAGAAGCATGAATTTTTTTTTCGATTGCTACCGATGCTTGTGTTACTCGTTGCAATACTAGACGCATATATTTATGTTAAGAATTTTTGTAAGACTGTAAAGAGAACTTCCGTTTTGATTGGTTTGGTTATATAGTCGTTGCAACCAGCTTTAATAATTCGCTCTTTTTCTCCTGAAAAAGCATATGCTGTTTGTGCTATAATAGGTATGTTAGGGTATACATTCCTTATTTGTCGGGTTGCTTCATAACCACTAAGTTCAGGTAATTGAATATCCATTAAGATCAAATCTGGCTGTACCTCATTACATAGTTTGATAGCTTGAGTTCCTGTTTTAGCCCACGAAATTGTTGCTTTGGTTTTTTGAAGGAGCGCTTCCAAATAAATATAATTAGAGACTACATCTTCGACAATCATAATCTTTTTATGTATCCAATTATAATCTGAGTCAGCATAATTTTCGATTTCTATTAATTCCTTTGTTTTTAGCTTATTCTCGTAAGAATAGGGCAAAGTAAAATTAAATGTGGAGCCATTTTCAAATTCCGATTCAACAAACATGAATCCGCCCAATTCTTCTACAATTCTTTTGGAAATAGTTAACCCTAAACCAGTTCCGGCATAAATTCTTCTATCATCATCCAATTTATTAAACCGCTCAAAAATGAGATCAATTTTCTCAGGCTTAATACCTATTCCGGAATCTTTTACATAAAATCTCAAAACTGGGTCTTTTTCGAATTTGTATCCTATTTCAATAAATCCCTTTTCTGTAAATTTTAGTGCATTTCCAACCAAGTTATTAATTACCTGTCTAAACCTTACAGGGTCTGTATCTATTATTACATTATCTGAATTTTCAGGAATATTAAGTAATATCTCCACATTGAGTTTATTTTGTCTTAATTTTTCTTCTTGGAAGTAAAGCAGAATTTCGTTTAAATGATTATTTACGAATTGATGGGATTTATTTAGTTTCAGATGGCCTGCCTCCATTATGCTTATATCGATAATATCATCGATAAGTTTTAGCAGGGTGTTACCGCTACTTTTAATTAAGTTACCAAATTCATACTTTTCTTCGCTACTATAATCTTCGTTTATTAATAAATCGCTGAATCCAATTATTGCATTCATGGGTGTTCTGATTTCATGCGACATATTTGCCAAAAATGATGATTTTAGTTTATCTGCCTCTTCGGCTTTCTCCTTTGCTTTTTTAAGGTTTTCTTCGCGGTATTTTCTCTCAGAAATATCCCTTACAAATGCGAAAGCAAATTCATTCCCTTCGTGGTCGATATAGTTTAAAACAATTTCGACCGGGAATGTTTTACCATTTTTCTTTTGATGAAAGGTTTCGAATAAAAATGATTTCTTTGTTTTGATGATTTTCCAGAATTCTTGCCAATCCTGTATGGTAAATTTGGGGATAATATTTGTTATGGAAAGGTTAACTAGTTCTTCTGTTGAATATCCTAATTTTTCACATGCAGCTTTGTTAGCGAAAACATATCTACTATTGGGGAAAAGCCAGAAAATTGGGTCTGAAGCTTGATCAACAGAATATTGAGTTAAGCGAAGTGCGGACGTTCGTTCCCTTACTCTTTGATCTAGTTCAGCATTAATTCTTTCTATCTTTCTACCTTTAATTTCAAGAAGTTTGTATTGTCTATATAAAGCAAAAGATAATAACAAAACCAAAATAACCCCTATAGCAAATATATATAATTGAAACTTTTGCTTTTGAAGTTTAATTTTACTTTTTTGTATTTCTTCTTCTTTTTGAATTAATTCCTTTTTACTTCGATCAGATTCAAATTTTGATTGGAGTTGAGCAATTCGTTCATTCTTTTCTTTATTCTGAATCGAATCATTCATTTGTTGAAACTTCTGAAGGTATTCCAAAGCCGTTTTATAATCCCCACGAATAGTATAATAACGAGAATAGCTTAAATAGTTTTCTTTTAGTAAGGTCCATGATTTTAGTCGGTTTGCCAAATTGAATGCTTCTTTTAAATGTAAAATTGCTTGCGAGTGAAGTTTGGCATCCAGATAAAATATAGCTAAAGAATTGTGAATTGAGGCATTAAACCAGGAGCGATCGTAATTTTGTCCTATTTGAAGTGCTTTTTTCGCTAATTCTATCGCCTCTTCGTTTTTACCTTGTTTATGCAAGATATTACTCTTTGATTGGTATACTTTTGCCTTGTTTAAATCATTTTTTAAAGAATCATAAATAGCAAGAGACATATTATAATATTTCAACGAGTTTTGATTGGCAACAGTGTCGATAACCGGATTGAAGGGTTAGCAGGC
>JAIFLU010000168.1 GCA_020048915.1 Bacteroidota bacterium
TGCTTTGGCACCATCTAAAAGATGTAGAATTTTAATTTTCATAGGAATGATTTGAATGCAAATATAAACCTCAAATCGCTTTGCAATTTAGGTATATCAACTATTTTTGTACAAAGCTTTGAAATATGGTTAAAAAAGTACTTGCAATAGTAAGGTTTATCACAATAGATTTATGGAGTATTCGGCTAAGCGATATTACTTCCAGAAAAGCTTTACTTATTAGATATTTAAGAGTTTTAAGCCTTTCGGTGCGTAAATTTACTGAAGATCGACTTCAATTCAGGGCATCAGCGCTAACATTTTTCTCAATGCTTTCAGTGGTACCTTTACTTGCCATGGGTTTTGGAATTGCCAAGGGGTTTGGTTTTGAGAAAAATTTAGAAGAACAATTAGCTAATAATCTGCAAGGCCATGAAGAAGTGCTTAAATGGTTATTAACATTTACCAATTCATTTCTTCAAAAAACTCAAGGTGGCTTAATTGCAGGGGTAGGGCTTGCTGTTCTTTTTTGGTCTGTTATGAAAGTCTTTGGAAATATTGAAAGCTCATTTAACGACATTTGGCAAATAAAAAAAGCGAGGTCATTCGTGAGAAAATTTTCCGATTATTTGTCAATGATGCTGGTTTCGCCTATTTTGATTATTACTGCAAGTAGTGCCAATGTATTTTTTTCAACTCAATTGCAAACAATCGACGATCGGATCGCTATACTTGGATATTTAAGTCCAATAATTTTCTTTCTCCTTAAGCTTATTCCCTATGTTTTAATTTGGTTGTTGTTTACCATGATCTACCTTGTAATGCCCAATATTAAAGTAAATATAAAATCGGGCGTTATTGCAGGTGTTATTGCAGGAAGTATATTTCAAATTACACAGTGGGGATACATTCATTTTCAAATAGGAGTTTCAAACTATGGAGCTATTTATGGAAGTTTTGCTGCTTTACCTTTATTTTTGATGTGGATGCAGATAAGCTGGTTAATTGTTTTGTTTGGCGCAGAAATTTCTTATTCCGATCAAAATATTGATTATTATGAATTTGAGAAAGAAACGCAGAATATTAGTCCTCATGCAAAACGAATAGTAAGTCTTCTAATAGCGCATAGGATAATTCAAAATTTTAAAAATGGCGAAATACCTTTAAACGCTTCTGAATTATCCAAAGATTTAAGGCTTCCTATACGATTAGTTAAAAATATTTTGTGCGAGCTCGTTAAAGCCAGAATTGTGTCAGAAGTAAATGTCGAAAAGTCAAAAGTTGTTGCATATCAACCTGCTCAATATATTGAAAGGTTTACCGTTCGTTTCATTTCCAATTCGCTGGATAAGCTTGGTCATAACGAAATTATAGATCCTTCGCTTGATAAAGCCAGCCGATTATTAGAAATACACGATGCTTTTGCAAAATCAGTTGATCAACATTCTGATAATGTATTACTAAAGGACTTGTGAGAATATTAATTTTTGAAAAATATGATTTTTAACATGTTTTGCTTGTAGGTTCAAAAATTAATCAATATCATTGCAAAAAATTAATTGAAATGTTAACAGCAGCTATAAATGTATTTTTTGGACATCATCACCACAAGTGATTTTTATATACATTGGCAGAACAATTTCATTTGGTGAGGTTTGCAAGTTCTGCAAGCCTTTTTTGTTTTTTAAGCATTTAAAATATGAAAAATTTAGGTCGAATAAGCCATCATCAATATTAAAAATTGAAAGTTAGAACAGAAAAGTACAACCTAGAATAGTAAGATAATGGTTTGCGTTTCTGCAAACCTTTTTTTATAAAAAAATAATATATGGAACGATTAAAAATTGCAGTTCAAAAGTCGGGGAGGTTAAGTGAGAAATCTCTGGGATTAATTTCTGAAGCTGGTATAAAGTTAGATAATGGAGATCGAAAATTAATTTCTCAATCCTCTAATTTTCCTATCGAAATTCTATTTTTGAGAGATGACGATATACCCCAGTATGTGGCTGATGGCGTTGCAGATATTGGTATTGTTGGTGAAAATGTAATTTGGGAAAAGAAATTTGAAATTCCCATTGTTGAAAAATTGGGATTTGCTAAATGTAGATTATCCTTAGCAATTGCAAAATCAATTGATTATACAGGTGTTCAATATTTTAATGGAAAGAAAATAGCAACTTCTTATCCCAATATTTTAAGTAAATTCTTAACCGATAATAATATAAAAGCTGAGATACACGAAATTAGCGGTTCAGTCGAAATCGCTCCTGGCATTGGATTGGCGGATTCGATTTTTGATATAGTTAGTTCTGGAAGTACATTAATTAGTAATGGCTTACGCGAAGTCGAAATTGTAGTAAAGTCAGAAGCTGTAATTTGTTCAACAAAAAAATTGAGCGATAGTAAGCAGAAAATACTAGACAAGCTAATATTTAGGTTGAGAGCGGTTCAAAAAGCTGAAAAGAATAAATATGTTGTGTTAAATGCTCCATATGATAAAATAGAATTGATCAAAGAAATAATTCCCGGAATGAAAAGCCCTACAGTAGTTCCTTTGGTTAAAGAAGGCTGGTGTTCAGTTCATTCAGTGTTGCAGGAAAATGATTTTTGGGAGGTCATTGATAAATTACAGGAATGTGGAGCGGAAGGCATTTTGGTAATTCCAATTGAAAAAATGATAGTATAATTTATATAAATAGGTATATAAAATGAAGATTATTAAGTACCCCGAGCGAAAAGAATGGATAGATATTCTGAAACGACCATCCCTTGGAGATGAGCTTGTAAATGAAAATGTTCTGGAAGTATTGAACGAAGTCCGCAAAAAGGGCGACCTTGCAATAAAACACTTCACTCAGAAATTCGATAAGGTTGATCTTCAAAATTTTGTAGTGTCTAAAGCAGAACTTGATGAGGCTTCTGATTTGGTAGATAGTACATTAAAAAAGTGTATTGAAATTGCCCGGCAGAATATTGAGAAATTCCATTCATCGCAAAACTCAGTACGAAAGGTTGTAGAAACAACTCCGGGAGTATTTTGCTGGCAAAAAAGCGTTGCAATAGATACTGTTGGGTTATACATTCCCGGGGGAACAGCTCCTTTGTTTTCAACGGTGCTTATGTTGGGTGTTCCAGCTAAATTAGCTGGTTGTAAACGCATAGTTTTGTGCACTCCACCGAACAAAGAGGGGAAAGTTCACCCCGCCATTTTATATACTGCTAAAGCTATTGGACTAACTGAGATTTATAAAGTTGGCGGAATTCAGTCAATTGGAGCTATGGCTTTTGGAACGGAAACCATTCCAAAAGTTGCTAAAATATTTGGCCCTGGAAATTTATATGTAACAGCAGCAAAGCAAATGATTGGCATGCAAGGTGTGGCTATTGACATGCCGGCCGGCCCCTCGGAAGTTGCAATACTGGCTGATAAAACCTGCAATCCTGCATTTATAGCAGCCGATTTGTTATCACAGGCTGAGCATGGACCTGATAGCCAGGTATTGCTAATTACCTGCGAAGAGAGCATAATTGCTCCTGTTCAGGAACAACTTGATTTGCAACTTCAAAATCTTCCACGCAAAGATATTGCTATAAAAGCTTTAGAGAATAGTAAAGCCATAATTGTTAAGTCTATTAGCGAAATGCTCGAAATTGTTAACGAATATGCTCCTGAACACTTAATTATTGCAACCGATCAGGCAATGGAGATGGCTGAGCAGGTAAGCAATGCCGGTTCGGTATTTATCGGAAACTATTCTCCCGAGAGTGCCGGAGATTATGCCTCAGGGACTAACCATGCTTTGCCTACTGCAGGATATGCAAAAGGATATAGTGGTGTAAATCTCGATAGCTTTATGAAGAAAATTTCTTTTCAACAAATAAGCAAGTATGGCATCTTTAATATTGGACCTATTATTGAAAAAATGGCTGAGGCTGAAGACTTACTCGGGCATAAATATGCAGCAACGGTTCGCCTCAAATCAATAGCAAACGATTAAATTTTATGTTCGACCTTAAAAAAATAATACGAAAAAATATTGATAGAATGCTTCCATATTCTTCTGCCCGAGATGAATATAAGGGACAAGAAGGTGTTTTTTTAGATGCAAACGAAAATCCGTATAATGCACCATTTAATAGATATCCGGATCCTTTGCAAACGGCAATAAAGGAAAAATTAGGAAAGATAAAGCATATTGAACCGGATCAAATTTTCCTTGGAAACGGAAGCGACGAGGCGATAGATTTATTAATGCGCGCTTTTTGTGAACCAGGCAACGATTCAGTAGTTTCAATCAGCCCATCGTATGGAATGTACCAGGTTGCAGCTGATACCAATGATGTTAATTTTATTAAGGTTCCTCTTAATTCTGATTTTAGCTTGAATGTTAGAGCTTTGAAGAACGCGATTTCTGAAACAGTTAAAATAGTAATAATCTGCTCACCCAATAATCCAACTTCGAACTGTTTTTATAGTGAAGATATACTTGATATTGCAAAAGGTTTCGATGGATTGCTTGTTGTAGATGAGGCGTATATTGATTTTGCCCCGCATAAAAGCTTAATTTCAGAATTGCTTGATTATCCAAATCTGGTTATTTTGCAAACATTCTCGAAAGCATGGGGATTGGCTGGTATCCGCTTAGGTGTTGCATATGCTTCGAAAGAAATTATTTCAGTTCTTAACAAAATAAAATACCCGTATAATGTTAATGTTTTGACCCAAAATATTGCTTTGAAGGCTCTTGACAAATTGCATGAGAAAGAAAATTGGGTTAAAAATATTCTCTTTCAAAAAAGTATAATGGTAGAGAAATTGAAAGCGTTTGATATTGTTGATCACATTTATCCATCGGATGCCAATTTTTTATTGGTTAAGTTTAAGTTTAATAATGAGTTGTTTAAATACTTAATTGATAATCAAATTGTAACACGAGACAGGTCTAAAGTGTCGCTGTGCGAAGGTTGTATTAGAATTACTATTGGTAATGAAAGTGAAAACAGAATACTGATCGAAGCAATCTCTGATTTTGAATCGGATATTGATTTGAATAAAAATTGACATTATGCTGAAAAGGGTTTTATTTATCGACCGGGACGGAACAATTATTTCTGAGCCGCCTATCGATTTTCAGGTTGACTCGTTGGAGAAACTTGAATTTATTCCTGGGGTTATCCGAAATTTATATCGAATTTCTAAAAACCTCGACTTTGAATTATCGATGGTTACCAATCAGGATGGCATGGGAACCGATTCGTTTCCCGAACATACTTTCTGGCCTGCACAAAACAAAATGTTAAAAACACTAGAAGGCGAAGGAATTGTTTTTAACGATATCTTAATTGATAAGACATTGCCTTCAGAAAATGCTCCTACTCGTAAGCCTGGCCTTGGTTTACTCGGAAAATATCTTGAGGGTACTTATGATCTTGAAAAATCCTTTGTTATTGGAGATCGAATTACCGATGTTCAATTGGCAAAAAACCTTGGCGCAAAAGCGATATTTTACAATGGAAATGCTTTTAAGGAACAATTGGAAGAATTGAAATTAACCGATGTTTGTGTTTTGTATCCGCAAACCTGGGATGAAATATATGCTTTCTTTGCTTCGGGTGAACGGTCGGCCACTGTTACCAGAAAAACTGCCGAAACCGATATATTTGTTCATATAAATCTTGATGGTGAGGGAAAGGCGCAAATTTCTACAGGATTAAGCTTTTTCGATCATATGCTTGATCAGATTTCCCGGCATTCCGGTTGTGATTTAACAATTAATGTGAAAGGTGATTTGCATGTGGATGAGCATCATACAATTGAAGATACCGGAATAGCATTGGGAGAAGCTATTTATAAAGCACTGGGCAATAAGAGAGGAATTGAGCGGTATGGCTTTTTGCTTCCGATGGATGATTGTCTTGCTCAGGTAGCGCTTGATTTTGGTGGTCGTCCCTGGTTAGTTTGGGATGCTGAATTTAAACGTGAGAAAATCGGAGAGATGCCCACTGAAATGTTCTTTCATTTTTTTAAATCGCTTGCCGATGCTGCTAAAATGAACTTAAACATTAAAGCTGAAGGGGATAATGAGCATCATAAAATTGAAGGGATTTTTAAAGGCTTTGCCAGAGCAATGCGACGAGCTATTCAGCGCGATCTAGACAATCTGGTATTACCTTCTACCAAAGGAACATTATAATTTAAAGCTAAATGAATTCAATTTCTAATAATAGTAATTCCAATACCGCAATTTTATTGATGCATTGCCCCGATCAACCTGGGATTGTTGCCAAAATTACTGAGTTTCTTTACCAAAACAATGGAAATGTAATATACCTCGATCAACATGTTGATCACCAGGAGAAAGTATTTTTTATGCGGATTGAATGGGAGTTGGAAAAATTTGCAATTCCACAAGATAAGATAGCAGAATACTTTGGAACCCTTATTGCCTCAAAATTTAAGCTAATCTGGAATATATATTTCTCGAAACGAGTTCCTCGTATGGCAATTTTCGTATCCAGGATGTCGCATTGCTTATTTGATATATTGGCGCGACATCAGGCTAGAGAATGGAATGTGGAGATACCGATAATAATAAGTAACCATCCGGATTTAGAACCCTTGGTTAAAAAATTCGGATTTGATTATCGAATATTTCAAATTTCTGAGTCGAATAAAGCTGATCAGGAAAAGAAGCAAATAGAATTATTGAAGGAGTTTCGAATTGATTTTTTAGTCCTAGCCCGGTATATGCAAGTTTTATCCGACAGTTATATTGAGGAATTCCCCAATCGTATTATAAATATACATCATTCTTTTTTACCTGCATTTCCTGGGGCAAAGCCCTATCATTCTGCGCATGAGCGGGGTGTGAAAATTATTGGGGCAACAAGCCATTATGTAACAGCCGAACTGGATGCTGGCCCAATTATCGAACAGGATGTTGCGCGAATAAGCCATACTGATTCTATAAAGAACCTAATTCGCAAGGGGCAGGATTTGGAAAAAATAGTCTTGTCACGGGCTGTGTACGCCCATCTTCAGCATAAAGTACTGGCCTATAAAAACAGGACAGTAGTGTTTTCTTAAAAAAAACAGGTTGTTTATGAAAATTGTTATCATTAAATATAATGCCGGAAACATCCGCTCTGTAGATAATGCTTTAAAGAGATTGGGTGTTGAAGCATCGATCACTTCTGATTTTGAAGAAATATCCTCGGCGGATAAAGTAATATTTCCGGGTGTAGGTGAAGCTGCCAATACCATGAATTACCTAAAGGAAAATAAACTTAATGAATTAATTGTTTGTCTGAAGCAGCCTGTTTTGGGAATTTGTTTAGGCTTGCAATTAATGTGCAAGCATAGCGAAGAAGGAGATACAACGTGTTTGGGAATTTTCGATGAATTGGTAAAGCAATTTGACCCATCATTGGTAACCGAGCGGATTAAAGTTCCACACATGGGATGGAATCAAATTAGCAATCTGAAAAGTGGAATTTTTGATTCATCCATGGAAGACGAATTTGTATATTTTGTGCACAGCTATTATGCCTCAATGGGAGCGCATACCATAGCAACTACAAATTATTTACTACCTTTTAGTGCAGGTCTTCACAGAGATAATTTTTATGCTACTCAATTTCATCCAGAGAAAAGTGGTTCTATTGGATCCCGAATTCTCGAAAATTTTCTTAAGATATGATGCGTATTATACCTGCAATCGATATAATTGATGGTAAGTGTGTAAGACTTAGCCAGGGAGAGTATAGCAGTAAAAAAGTTTATAATGAGAATCCATTAGAGGTTGCAAAGATGTTTGAGTCAAATGGATTAAAATATCTTCATTTGGTCGATTTGGATGGTGCAAAGGCAAAACATGTGGTAAACTATAAAGCATTATACCAAATTGCCCGGGAAACAAGTCTAACAATTGATTTTGGAGGGGGAGTCAAAACAGACGACGATATCAGACTGGTTTTTGAAAACGGCGCAAAACAGGTTACTATTGGAAGCATTGCGGTTAGCGAACCTGAAAAGTTTGATACTTGGTTGTTTCAGTTTGGTCCTGATAAAATTATCCTCGGCGCTGATGTGAAAGACGGAATGGTAGCTATTTCAGGTTGGCAAACAGTTTCAACTTTAAAATTAAATTCTTTTTTAGAAGGCTATGCTAAGAAAGGAGTGAAATATGTTATATGTACCGATATTTCTAAAGATGGAATGCTTCTGGGAACTTCAATGGAGCTTTATAAAGAACTTAAGAAAAATTTCCCTAAAATGTTATTTATTGCAAGTGGCGGCGTTACAGAAAAATCGGAGCTTCATTTATTAAATGACATCGGAATGGATGGAGCAATTATTGGAAAAGCGATTTATGAAGGAAGAATATCCATGCAGGATCTGAAAGATTTTATTCAAATTGATTGATTATGTTGGCAAAACGAATAATTCCATGCCTCGATATCCGGGATGGACAAACGGTTAAGGGAGTAAATTTTGAGAATATCCAAAATGTAGGTGATCCTGTTGAGTTAGGTTCTCTATATGCAGAACAGGGGGCTGATGAGTTGGTCTTTCTGGATATAACAGCATCGCATGAGAAAAGAAAAACATTTATTTCGTTGGTGAAAAGAATTGCATTACACATTAATATTCCATTTACTGTTGGGGGAGGAGTTAGTGAGCTCGCTGATGCCGATTCTTTATTGGCTGCCGGGGCTGATAAACTTTCCATTAATTCAGCAGCAGTGCGCAATCCTGATCTGATTAGTCAAATAGCACTAAATTTTGGACGTCAGTTTGTGGTTGTTGCAATTGATGCCAAATTCGATAATGATAAGTGGATTGTATATTTAAATGGAGGTCGCATTGCGACTGATAAAGATTTATTTTCTTGGGCAAAGGAAGCTGAGAACAGGGGAGCAGGTGAAATTCTTTTTACTTCTATGAATCACGATGGTGTTAAGACTGGATTTGCCAATGAAGCTTTAGCTGTTCTTTCTGAATCGTTAAATATTCCTGTAATTGCTTCCGGAGGAGCAGGGAGAATGGAACATTTCGTGGATGTCTTCACGCAGGGAAAAGCTGATGCTGCTTTGGCTGCCAGTATTTTCCATTTCAAAGAAATAGCTATCCCCGATTTAAAATCGTATTTACGACAGAACAATATTGCAGTCAGGTAGTATATTTACATTGGAAATTTCAAAATATATGAAATTAAAATATATCATCTATTTGTTCTTGTTTTTGAGCTTCAAAAGTCAGGCACAAAGCCTTTCGAAAGCTGCCACCTTTAGTATTTTAACAGTCGATCCCAGCGATGAACTTTATACCTCTTTTGGCCACGCTGCACTTCGGCTATCTGATTCTATACAAGGTGTCGATATCGTTTTTAATTGGGGTGTGTTTGATTTCGATACACCCAATTTTTATTTGAAATTTGCTGGTGGACAGCTCAATTACATGCTTGCCGCAGAATCTTATGGCTCTTTTATGACTGAAATGCACAATCGCCAAACCAGGGTGGTTGCGCAATACCTGAACCTAAACGATTCGGAAAAAAGTCGGCTTTTTAGTTTAGTCCAACAAAATTACCTGCCAGAAAACCGGTATTATAAATATGACTTTTTTTACGACAATTGCGCCACCCGTATTCGCGATATCATTCTGGAAGCAGTAAATCGGCAATATACTTTAGCTGACGATAACAATATTGAAAAATCAACTTATAGACAACTCTGTGGCGAATATGTTAGCAATAAGCCCTGGATTAAGCTGGGGATAGATATTTTATTAGGGTTGCCTTCGGATAAAAAAGCAGACTTGTATAATGCTATGTATTTGCCAGCTAATCTTTATGATGGATTCAAAAAGATTAAAAAAACGGATAAAAGTTACTTAATACTAAATGAGGTTCAAGTGTTAAATAATCCGATTGGGGCTGAGCGAAAAGAAACCCGAGGACCTTTGGTAATTCTTATTGTTGCTGCTTTAGTATTTTGCGCTGCGCTTCCCTGGTTAGGAAGACTTTCAAATGTATTGGAAGGAACCTTTTTTACTTTAACAGGTCTTTTAGGATGGTTACTTTTAGCAATGTGGTTTATTTCTGACCATGAGGTAATGCGGAATAACTTAAATGTCCTTTGGGCTTTCCCTATAAATTTGTTTTATTTTATCATAATTAAAAAGGATTCCTGGAAAAAGATATACTTTGCATTCACAGGATCTTTAGCATTATTTGTCCTTATTGGTTTCCCTTTTATGCCTCAGGAATTTAACATTTTGTTGATACCTGTTTTTTTTGTATTGATAATTCGCTCTTTTTCAATTGCTTTCAATCTTGATAATAAAATTCGTACATATTTCAAACCTCATCATAATGAATAAACAATTAACTATTGATTTCAATAAGTTGAACGGACTAGTACCGGCAATTATTCAGGACATAAATACCAATAAAGTATTAATGCTTGGTTTTATGAACCAGGAAGCATTGACAAAAACTGAACTTGAAAAGGTGGTTACGTTTTTCAGTCGAACCAAAAATAGACTCTGGACGAAAGGGGAGGAGAGTGGGAATTTTCTGGATGTGGTAGAGATTATTCCTGATTGCGATAATGATACCCTGTTGATTAAAGCAAAACCTCGTGGCCCCGTTTGCCATACAGGTAGCGATACTTGTTTTGAAGAAGAAAATAGTGATATATTTTCATTTCTCAAGTTCTTGCAGGATCTGATTGACCAACGGAAAATTGAAATGCCCGAAGGATCCTATACTACCAAATTATTTCAAAAAGGAATTAATAAAATAGCTCAAAAGGTTGGTGAAGAAGCAGTTGAATTAGTAATTGAGTCAAAAGACCAAAATGATGATCTTTTTCTTAATGAAGCCGCCGATCTGGTATTCCATTTATTAGTATTGCTGACTGCTAAAAATTACCGTATTGAAGATGTTTTAAAAGTTCTGAAGGGAAGGCATTAAAAAAGGTTTAGAGGAATTCTCCGAACCTTTTTTAATGCTTCTCACATCTTAAAATGACTATTGGGGTCTAAAATTCTCAGCAAAACTGGTTATCCTCCGTAAACGTGTATACTATTTTGAGCAGATGGAAGATAGTTGATTCCAAACCAACAAATTAATAAAACTACAAATGCAAGGCTTAAAACCCAAAGGTGTGTTTTATAACGATTTGGATGATAATGTCTGTAATGCATATAAAGAAGATAGGTTAACCAGGTAAGGAATGCCCATGTTTCTTTGGGATCCCAGGTCCAATAATGCCCCCAGGCTTCTTTGGCCCAGAGGGCTCCAAATAAAAGGCCTAAAGTAAGCAGTGCGAAACCCATGTAAACCAAATTATCCGCAAGATCCAAATATTTTTCAGGGGACTTTTCCTTATAGATAAAGTAAATACCTAACAAAGCAATAAGACACGAGCCTCCTAACAAGGAATAGGATAGAATATAAACAATAACATGTGGAGCAAACCATGGGCTTTGCAATGCAGGCATAAGCGCTTTTTCGTGAACTTCGGGATGGATATAATTTAGAAAAAGGAAAAGCAATGCAAATAGGACACATAACAAATGAAACAGAAAATACTTCCAGCGTAAATAGGTAATAAACCCAATTGTAGCTATAAAAAAAGTATACCATAATCTGGTCTCTCCTAATGTTCTCATTGGAGGACGATCCAAGGCAATCCAAAGCATTGCTAAAAAAGTTCCAAAAACAGCAATTCCAGCCATTGTTAGCACTATGCCCAAATTTTTAAAGATTGGCCCTTTGTTTTCAAACCCCAGAGCAATAGCTCCAGTTACCCAAAAAATTGTACTAATTAAAGCAATTACAGGAAATTGTATCCAATTCATAATTATTGAGTTAGTTTATTTTTTTTCTACCAATCCAAAATAAATACGCAGAACCTCCAAACATCATAAAAATGCCAATAAAGACTATTTTCAGCCAAGGATCGCTAACAACTTCTAAAACACTTAAAGTAGACCATTTACCCTTATTTTGGTCATAGCTTATTTGGTATACTTTCCAACCGGAAATATTATAAGGTTTATTAACCTCAATAGAAACAGTGTCAACAATTTCATTATCTCTGGTAACTACAACATCCGATCTGTATTTTTTTACTTCGGGCATTGTGAGCGCCAATATAATATCATTTTCCAGATTAATAAATCGAGGATCATATGCAAAACTGCCTGTTCCTAACCATCCTTTTAACTCCCTTCCATCTACGGTGTTTATAGCTGTTACAAAAACTGCAGGGAAACTTCCATTTATTAATTTTTCAGATAGGATGGTATCTGTAAGTATTGCGTCTTCTAAGTATTTGTCAATAGTAACGCTCCATTTTTTAAGTTTGTATGTTTTTCCCAATTCAACAGGAATAGCTGCTTCTCCTTTTTCTAGTAAAAATTTACCCGTGTTGGCATTAACTAATACAATTCTTGGAACATATTCGTCAATATGAAAATTTAAAAGTTTTAGTTCAAAGGGAAGTTTATATGCACCTGTATTTTGAGATATAGCAATATTATTGGGTTTCCCATCTTCTAGCAGGTTTATGGTTAGCCTTTTTAAATCTCCAGACCCAAATAAAGCTGCTACCAAAGTTAGCCATAACCCTAAATGATTTAAAAGAAAGCCAATATTTTTACCTTTAAAAGGATACACTCTTTTTAAACTAACTAAACCCAATGAAGAAAGAAGGTAAAATTGTATTAACAAAATAGGCCAGCTACTCTTAAGATGTGTAAGTCCAATTAAAGATAAGAATCCCGGAGAATTATTCTCCGATTGAGGTATAAACCCCATTAGCATGGTAATAAGTGCAAAGGCAGTAATTGAACTAATTGCAGCAGGAACTCCCGAAAGCCATTTTACAACACTATTATGACTGTAAAAGACTCGTAATGCGATAAGAATGCCTGTAAAAGAAATGAGAATATAAAAATTATAAGGCATGGAGATAGGGGCAATTCCTTTCCCTCCAGTCACAAATTCGAGTATAAAGCCTAAAATAAGCAGTTCGGCTGCAATAACAAAGCTCTCGGTGTATCCCCATGGGTGTGACCATAAATCTCTTTTTGTTGAAGTTTCAAGATTCTCATGACTATTTTTTAGATTCATAAAAACATCATTTGGGTGAAATTATTAGGTATTTAGTAGATCAAATATATAATTCGAATTATTGCAATGTTGTAGTTTCTGAAAATCGGAATTTATGAAGTTATATTACCACTTTTGTTAGTTCTTTATTAAAATGTAATAAGAAATTAGGAAGTTTTCTATTTAATTTGAACATCGAATAAATTCAATTGTTCTAAAAGCATAACCTATTAAATGTAAATTTATGAAAAATATATTAATTGCAATCGCACTCATCAGTTTATCTGGCATTGCTTGTGCACAAAATACAAAGGAAATACAAACTCCGGTTCAAAATCAGAAATCTATTTTTGCCTTTACCGTGCAAACAATTGAAGGTGAAAATGTAAGTTTGGAAAAGTTTAAGGGTAAAAAAATACTTGTTGTTAATACTGCTTCTAAATGTGGATTAACTCCTCAATACAAAGATTTAGAGAGCTTGTACAAAAAGTATGGAGGAGAAAAATTTGTAATTGTAGGTTTTCCGGCAAATAATTTTTTGAGCCAGGAGCCTGGTTCTAATGAAGATATTAAAGCTTT
>JAIFLU010000223.1:0-3076 GCA_020048915.1 Bacteroidota bacterium
GGTAATTCCTAATAACAATCTGATGATATTAATCAACGACGTGGATCAGATAAATTTGCCTTATTCTACGTATACTTTTTCTGAAATAAAGGTTCCTGTCGAAGCTATAGAACGTATTGAGGTAATTCGAGGCCCAATGTCTGTTTTATATGGAAGTGGTTCCTTTTTTGGGGTAATCAATATTTTTACACGCACTTTGAATTCAAACAAACCTGCTACCAATATCGTAACAAGTTCGGCTGGTACCCAAAACACGCGTAGGGCAGTACTCCGAATATCAGATAATTTAAAGGATTTTTCCTATTCCCTGAATGCTTCCGCAGAAAAATCATCGGGCATTGACCAGCCTTACAGCCTGATGACCGACAATACCGCGATTTTCAAAACTCCAACAACGAAAAACTTACTCAAACAACAGGAGCTGTATTTTGGGTTTAATGCAAAACTGAAGAATTTTTACAGCGACTTCTCCTACAACGAAAATAATTGTGGTTTTATGTTTTTATTCCCTTCGGCAGGCGAAGGTTCTTATAACGACATCAGAGCAACGCGAATGGCAATTGGTTACAAAAACACTTTTTTGAATAAATGGGTATTAGACACAAAATTATCTTACTACAGCACATACAAGAAGTCAACCTTTGATGTTTTCTTTCAGGATTCCTACGAATATCAGGATCTGCCCAGCAAAGGCTGGGATGCTGACTTAACAGTCAACTCCAACCTCACAGAACAATTGCACCTTACCATAGGGGCAAAATTTAGAAGTATTTTGAATGTGGAAAATAATTTGCACCTCCCAACTATGGGTTTCGGTTTTTACTATAATACCACCCAAACCATTGATGAAAACGAAACTATCGATTCTTGGGCGGGTTTTGCCCAACTGGAGTATCAACCTTTCGAAAAATTGAAAATCATAGCTGGTGGCAGAGCAGAGCAGCGCTTCGATTTTACATTAAAAACCATCGTTGCCGACACTTTATTCGGTGTTCCGTCTCAAATTTCAAGAGAAAAATACAGTCAAAGCGATTTGCAATTTATTCCTCGTTTGGCTACAATTTATACAATGAATAGCAATAATATTGTCAAATTTCTATACGGAAAAGCAATAAATACCCCTTCGTGGTTTCAGGTTATGAATGGCGGGCCGCGCCGGCTCGACCTTCGCTCTCAAAATATTGAATCGTTTGAGCTAAACTATATTGCAACGCCTTTTCCGAAATTACTAATTAATACAAGTTTCTTTTATAATATAATGAATGATTTGATTGTACGTACACTGGGAGTGAATAACCAGGGGCAGTTTTATAACTATAACTCTAATGTCGGGAAAGTAGAAACAAATGGAGTAGAATTAACGTTGCAAATAAAACCGTTAGATAAACTAGATGTAGAAGCTAGCTTTACTTATCAGAAAAGTGTTGATTTAGATAATAAAGATATTGCGTATAATTACTCGCCCAATCTTTTGGGGAACTTAAAAATGTCGTACCGTATCAATACACATATGAATGCTTCCATAATAGCGAATTATGTGGACAAAATGGAAACCAATTGGTTATCGAATCCTGACGGAACAGGAAGCCGAATAGCGAAGCCAGTACCTTCGAACTATACTGTTGGGGCGAATTTAAGATTTACGGACCTGTTTAAAAGCGGGTTGTACTTCGAAATCCATGGTAAAAACCTACTCAATCAGGATATTATGTATCCGGCAACTACCAATAATAACGGCTTATTTCCAAAGGGAACTGTGGGCATGGGGCGGCAAATAATCTTTTCGTTGGGTTATAAGTTTTAATAAAAATGACTCTATTCCGATTACAAAGAACAAAGTTGCATTATACAAGTCGGAGAATAGAAGCTTATTTTTCTCTCAAATTTAACGTCCGTATAATCCGGCAATGCCTTTCAGTTCTTTCGAAATGGGGTTATTTTTCATTTTCCAATACAACCGCGAATAATCCTTTTCTTTTTTTATTTCGAAATTCGGATGGAGCTTTTCAATTTTATTGCTGCTCAAATCGCAATTGTCAATCTGAAGTTTTGAAAATGATTCTTTCAGCTCTTTAATTTGATTATCCTGAAGCCACATTCTGGTGTAATGTGAGCGGACAGCAACATTATCGGGGATGTCTGAAATCAGGTTTTTACTGGCATAAAGCTCTCTTATTGGACACTGGAATATTGACGGATCCAACAACCTAATTTTATTATTGGAAATGTCTAAATAATTCATACTTGAGAATTGTATACTTCCAAATGAAAACGCTTTAAGGTTATTGCCCGCTAAATTCAATCTATTTAGTGAAGAGCTATTAATACCCAGTTCCTTAATTTTTTTCCAATCGAATTCTTCAATCTTATTGGAACGAAGAAGTAACGACTCCAATATTGCTCCAAAATACCGATAATCTATAGTCACAATTGCATTGTTTGAATAATCCAGATTTCTGAGACTTTGCAGACCTGGTAAATTGGGATCCATGCCCGTAAATTTGTTTTGCTTGATCGTTAAAGTATTTAACTCCCGAAGCTGATGAACTTCCGATGGTAATTTTGTAAGATTATTGTTATTCAAATTTAAATGGGTCAGTTTGCTCAAATGTGCCAACCATTCAAACGATTTAATTTTGCAACCTTCGACATTAAGCTGCTTTAAGTTTACAAAACATGCAAGCGCTGAAACATCTGCAAATTCATTATAATCAGCTTCTAATACTTCGAGTTGTACTAATTCTTTTATCTCAGAAGGAACGAAAATATGTGCACCGTTTATCCATAATTGCTTTAAGCCGGTCATTTGTTTGAGCCATGGAATAGCTACGCCTAAATTAAGGTTAGAACATGCCGAGAAATCCAAAGACGTTATATTGCCAAAAAAACGGATTATTTCCGGAATATCTTTAATATCGCTGCCTTTCGCTTCGAATAAATGAGGAACAACGTCTTTAATGTTTGGGTTATTCGATGCAATAAGGTGATGCATAATACGGAAAACAAACTCATCCATATCAGGATGCTTCACTATTCCTGCAAGTTTTTTGGCAGTACTTCCTGATTTCCGCAAACT